>JAZNNV010000141.1:0-6262 GCA_045580465.1 Faecousia sp. | reverse complement strand
TTCATAATCATCACCTGTATACATAGTATACCTTGCTTCTTGACATTGCTATGTATACATTGTATACTTTGTATATGATTATATTGGAGCAGATCATTGATGCGTTGAGAAAGATCGAGAAAATTGTCAGCATGAAAATGTTTGAATACGGAATGCAATTTACGGGCGGCTGACCGACGTGGCAATCTCCTGCCATTGTAGGGGCTGGCGCCCACGACAGCCCGCCCACAAAGCGGCATGTTTTTCGGGTCGTCGTAGGCGCCGACCCCTACATTGTTGCACAAATATTACAAATAACAACGCGCCGCAGGGTTACCCCTGCGGCGCAATCGTTTGCTATAGGTTTACATAACATCAATTACCCGTGCCGGTGAGGATCTGGGCAAGGTCGGAATCCTTGTCGAGGATGATGGTCTTATCCTCGCCGTTCAAGCTGGTCTTCAGCGCGTCCAGCGCCAAAATGAATTCGTAGAATTCCTGCTTGTCGGCGGTGTTATAGGCTTCCGCCAGACGGCGCATGTACTCTGCTTCGCCCTCAGCGACCAGCTTGGCTGCTTCCGCTTCCGCATCGGAGACCAGAATGTTGACCTCTTTCTGCACGTTGTTGCGGATGATGGATGCCTCATAATTGCCGTCAGCGGTATATTTTTCCGCCATCTGGTTACGCTCGGAGATCATACGGGTGTAAACTGCGTTCAGGTTGGAGTCCGGCAGGTCAAAGCGCTTGATCTTCACGTCTTCCACGTGGATGCCGTACTGAGCAGCCTTTTCGTTGACCTGCGCGGCGATGCCGTCGTAGATCTCGTTGCGCTCCGCGCCGTCGTTCATGTTGATGATGTCCGCCTGAGCGAGGGTACTCATGGTGTTCTTCAGGGCGGTGTAGGTATTGGCGTCAAGGCGCTCCTCCGCCTTTGCGGTAGTGCCGAGGGACTGATAGAACAGCTGGGGATCGGAGATGCTCCAGATGATGTAGCAATCAACGGTCATATTCTGCTTGTCGGAGGTGAATACCTCAGACGGGGGAATGTCATAGAACATGGTCGCCTTGGTAAAGTAGCGCACGGTGTCCAAAAACGGCACCTTAAAGTTCAGACCCGCCGTATCCACGCTGTCGACGATCTTGCCGAAGCGGAAGACGCAGGCGTATTCATTTTCTCTGACGGTATACACGGAGGATGCCGCCACGATAATCAGCAGCAGCACGACCACACCGATGATAATGCCTTTTTTCATGATCAGTTACCTCCTACGATGGATTCAAGAGGAAGGAGCATGTCGATGTTCTCTCCGTCGCCCGTGTTGATGTAGACCTTCACATTGGGCAGCACCTGAGAGATCGCCTCGTAATACATGCGGCTTCTGGTGATTTCGGGATTGTTGGCATACTCGGCATACATCGCCTCGAACATGGCGACTGCCTCGATCGCCTCGTTGACACGCTTCTGCTTCAGATACTGAGCGTTCTGCAGCAGCTGGTCAGCTCTTGCCTTCGCTGCGGGCAGCTCGGCATTTTCGTAAGCCTTTGCCTCGTTGACCACGGCTTCGGCGGTCTGTTTTGCGGTTTCAACCGCCTTGAAAGCCTCGATGACCTGCTTCGTGGGCGGCTCGGAGTCCTGAATGCGGACGTCAACCAGCGTCAGACCAATGTCATATTCCGAAAGGATCTCGGTGACCAGTGTCTTGACCTGCATCTGGATATTTTCCTTGCCGGTGGTCAGCACGGAATCGACGGTGCTGGAGCCAACCACGTTACGAACCTGACTTTGGATGAGGTTTCGCAGGATCATTTCGGGATTGGTGGAGGAATAGAGGAATTTCACCGGGTCGGAGATTTTGTATTCCACGAAGAAATCCACGTTGACGATGTTGTAGTCGCCGGTGATCATGGTGCTTTCCTCGGTGTTGTAGACCTCAGAGCCGTTGGGCGTAGTAGTATAGCCAAGCTCGATCTTTTGATAGACGTTGACGTCCACCTTTTCCACCTGCTGGATACCGAAGGGGAGCATGAAGTGAAGACCGGGGTCGGTGATGTCGGTGACCTTGCCGAAGGTGGTCACCACCGCCTGCTGCTTGTCGTCGACGGTGTAGAAGCAGGTCAGAACCGCAACTGCCACCAGCGCAATCACCGCGATGGTGATGATGGTATTGCGCAGCTTTTTGGGGTCTGTGGGTGTTTTTGCTTTGTCCTTATCGAAGGAAAAATGATAAAGTGCCATTTTTGTTCTCCTTTACTGATTGTTTTGCTGTAGGGGACGGGTCTTCCGTCCCGCGGGATGTGTCTTATGTCCGTTCAAAGCCTAAATAGCGCGTGCCTTGGAAGGTCAGCTTGCCCCGGTCGCCCTCCACCAGCATACCGTATTCATGACCTGCCATGTGCAGCTCCATGCGGTCGCCGCTGTCGACCTCAAAGGTCACGTAATAGCTCGTCGCGCCATAGGTATGCATATCGTTGCGGTGGCGACCCCGGACGTTCATCCGCTTGGTGACCACCCTCGCATCCACCGTCAGCCGCGGTGAATGGTTATCCTTGTTCCATTGGCCGATGCTCCGAACCACTCCGAAAAGGAACATTCCGAAGATCAAAACGAACATCAGCACCCAAATTACGATAAAAATGCTTCCAAATCCGTTCATTTTTGCGCCTCCTTGAGCGCGGCAGTCATGGCGCAGGCTTGCTGGCGCAAAAGACCTGCAGACCACGCGGTCAGCATCACCTTCAACACCGCTTCCACCCGCTTTTTCGCGCCGGGGATCGGCTCAGCATAGTCCACAAGCACCTGCTCCAGCGCCTGATCCCGACCTTCCGCGTTGTTCATCTGCCGATGCATGGACGCAAGGCGGATAAAGAGGAAATAGAGCCTGCTGTCATCGATCAGGTCGTCGGCTTCGTTGTCAAGCTGACCGTTGACATAGCTGATCAGACCGCAGATGTCCTCCATGGGCAGCGCGTCCTTAAGCATATTGATGATGATGATGCGGCAGAGCTGGCGCAGGGTGTACTTTTTCGCCACCGGCGGGGTCAGAAAACCGCGCTTGACCCAGTTTTGCACCGTGTAAGGCTCCAGCCCCGTGATGGCTGCCACCTGGCTGAGTACGATGCCGCCCCCAAGGAACATCGCGCCAAGGCGCTGCTCAATGGAGCCGCTTTCTTCCATATTGACCGGCAGGACAGTGCCGGGAATCGTCCACTGCATTGGGATCCCTCCTTGTTTGTGGTAACATGATATTATCACACGGTCACGTGATTGTCAATAGGGATTTTATAATTTTTTTAAAATATATTTTTCCTCTTTACTGTTGTGGGAAAACGTTGTATAATGTTATAAAGTATTGCCACGGAGGTGACGGCATGAGTTGCATGAAATGCGGACGGGACACGGAGGAGGGTCGCACCTTCTGCGCCGAGTGTCTTGCGGATATGGAAAAGTACCCCGTCAGACCGGGAACTGTCGTTCGTCTGCCGGAGCATAAGGATGCCCCCGTGGAGAAAAAGAAGCACCGCCGTCTCTACTCCTTTCAAAAAAGCGAAGACCAGATCACCACGCTGCGCAATCGCAGCCGCTGGCTGACCTTTGCCTTTCTGTTTACATTGGTCTGCTTTTTGATCGCCGCCTTCTTGGTGATGTATCTGGTGGAGTGGCATAAGTATTTTGAATTACCTGTTCCTTGGCTCGTGATGAAATGTTTCACGTGAAACACTTCTCCGGCTGGTTATTTTGATTGTTTCACGTGAAACATTTGGAGGTGTCCTATGGGTAGGATCATCGCAGTTGTCAACCAAAAGGGCGGCGTGGGCAAAACCACCACCGCCGTCAATCTTACCGCCTGCCTGCACGATCTGGGATTAAAAGTCCTGCTGTGCGATTTTGACCCGCAGGCAAACGCCACATCCGGCTTGGGCGTAGAAAAACGCAAGGCAAAGCACAATGTATATGATGTGATCATCAACGGCGTGCCCGCAAAGGATGCCATCGTGTCCACAAAATACGGCGATGTGCTGCCTTCCACGGCTGATCTGGCGGGCGCAGCCATTGAGCTGCTGCAGATGGAAAAGCCCAACCACTGCCTGCAGCGTGCGCTGGCTTCGGTGCAGGATCAGTATGATCTGATCCTGATCGACTGTCCGCCGTCGCTGGAGATGCTGACCATCAACTCCCTGGCAGCGGCAGACGGGATCCTCGTGCCTGTGCAGTGCGAATATTTCGCGCTGGAGGGTCTTTCCGACCTGATGAACACCCTGCGCATCGTCAAGCGCAGCATCAATCCCAAGCTGGAGATCTTCGGCGTTGCTTTGACCATGTTCGACGGCAGAACCAACTTTTGCACGCAGGTGGCGCAGGAAGTGCGCCGTCATTTCCCCGGAAAAGTATATGCAACCGTGATTCCCCGGAACATCCGCCTTGCGGAAGCACCCAGTCACGGCATCCCCGTCATTGCCTACGACCGCAGCAGCCGTGGTGCTGCCGCCTATCGGGCAATGGCAGAAGAAATTAAAGCAAAATTATAAGGAGGCGAAACAATGGCATCACAGAAAGGACTCGGTAAGGGTCTCGGCGCACTGTTCGCTGACTATGACGAATCGAAGCAGGACGTTTCACCCTATAAAATCCTGCCGATCCACAAAATAGAGCCGAACCGCGACCAGCCCCGTCGGGATTTTGACGAGGAAGAGCTGCAGGCACTGTCCGAATCCATCGCGGAGCATGGCATTTTGCAGCCTTTGACCGTTCGGGAGCTGCCCAGCGGATTTTATCAGATCATCGCAGGCGAGCGCCGCTGGCGTGCTGCCCGGATGGCAAATCTTTCAGAGATTCCCGTGGTGGTCATCGAAGCAGACGATCGCAAAGCCATGGAGCTGGCGTTGATTGAAAACCTGCAGCGTCAGGATCTGAACGCGGTGGAAGAAGCCATGGGCTATCAGTCCCTGATGTCCGATTTTGGCTTGACCCAAGAGGAAGCCGCCCAGCGGGTGGGAAAATCCCGTCCCGCGGTGGCAAACGCCCTGCGACTGCTGCAGCTGCCGGAGAGCATTTTACTAAAAATCCGGGAAGGCGCACTCAGTGCCGGTCACGCCCGGGCGCTGCTGTCCGTGAAGTCCGAGAAAAAACAGCTGGAAGCCATGCAGAAGATCATCAATCTGGGGCTTTCCGTCCGTCAGGCGGAGCTGCTGTGCAAAAACATGACCCGGGAACCCGCCCCTGCAAAGCCGGTGACGTTGCAGGTCGACTACATCGGCGAATGTGAAAAGACCCTCAGCAAGCAGCTGGGTCGCGGTGTCAAGATCGTCAACGGCAAGCGCAAGGGTCGCTTTGAGCTGGAATTTTACGGTGAAGAGGACCTGCAGGTTCTCCTCGACGCGCTGATGAAACTGAAATAAAGGAGTTTTTCCATGGAAAAGAAATTATATCGCAGCAAAACAGACCAAAAGATCGCCGGTGTCTGCGCCGGACTTGCAAAATATATCAATATCGATGTCACCATCATCCGCCTGATCTGGGCGATCGTCGGCGTCTGCGCCGTCGGCACGGGTATCGTTGCGTACCTGATCTGCGCGTTGGTGATTCCGGAAGAGCCGGCACAAATTGAAGGATAACATCCACAAAGGAGAAGAGTTATGTTAGACATTCGTAGAATCAAGGAAAATCCCGATGCCGTCAAGGCAGGCCTCAAGGCAAAAGAGGTGGACTGCGACGCCATCATTGACAGAATTCTGGAGCTGGACGTGCAGGTGCGCGCCCTGAAGACCTCCACCGAGACCAAAACCGCCGAGAAAAATAAGCTCGCCAAGGAAAACGGCAAGCTGTTCGGTCAGAAAAAGGGTGCTGAAAAGCGGGGCGAGGACGTTTCCGCCATTGAAGCACAGATCGCCGCCAACATGGCAGCCTCCGTGAAGATCGACGAAGCCATCGCCGGCGACAAGGTGCTGCTGAAGGAGCTGGAAGAGGAATTTTATCAGAATATGCTGGCGCTGCCCAACCTGCCCGATGCCGATCTGCTGCCCGGCGGCAAGGAAAACAACGAGCCGCTGCGCTACATCGGTGAAAAGCACAGCTTCGACTTTGAGCCGAAGCACCACGTTGACCTCTGCACCGATCTGGGTCTGATCGACTACGAGCGGGGTGTCAAGCTGGCAGGCGGCGGCAACTGGATGTATACCGGCATGGGCGCACGTCTGGAATGGGCACTGCTGAACTATTTCATCGACACCCACACCGCGGACGGCTACGATTTCATCCTGCCCCCCCACATGCTGGAGTACCAG
>JAZNNV010000140.1:0-4648 GCA_045580465.1 Faecousia sp. | reverse complement strand
CCAGACGGTTACCGTCGCCGTCGATGTTGATCAGCTCGCCTGTTTCCGCAACACCGTTCAAGCTGGTCAGATAAACATCCGCAGCGTTTGCCTTGGCTCTTGCTTCGTTGATGGGCTGTTGCTTCCAGTGCCAAAATACTTCGTTTTCTTCGCTGAGCGCTTCGTACAGCCCCATATCACGCAGGGTGCAGCTGCCGCCAAAGCCGACGGTCTTGCCCTTGATGGCAGCAACCAACGCAGCCTTTGCTTCCGCAGCGGTTTCATAGTAAGAAACGATGTAGCCGTAACGTTCCAGATTCTCTTTCAGTTTCTGAATATTTGCCATATGTATTCTCCTCCGTCATCGAAAGATTATTCTTATTTTTCTTCGCAGAATTCCGTATCCATGATACGGAATACAGTTCAATCTATTTTTTGTCGCGACATGTGCGTGACAAAAAATACTTCTCAGCTTTCAAATGTGCGAGCATTGCGAGTGCGCTGCAGAAAGCTGCTTTTCCATCGCCGAAAGCGGGGAACTCCTCGATTGAGCGCTTTCAGCGCTCAATCGAAGTTAGTCAAACAGTTCGGGATAGACAAAGGGGAATGTCAGCTCGGTGAGCTTGTTTTCCTTGTCGAAGCCCCAGTAGGCATTGTAATTGCCCTGACCCAGACCGGTGAGGAACAGAGGTACCGTCACTTCCGTGCCGGGAATGGTAAACATGGTGTACCCGGTTTCACGCACCATGGGATCCAGCAGATCAAGGATCATATCCTTGCCCTGTGTGTTGAAATAATTGTTGTAGGCCGCCGCAAAGGTCAGCTCGGTTTCCTTATCCACCACACAGCCGATGCCGGTGGCAATATCCACATAAGGATATACCATAGGGTCATCTGCAGTCCATGCCTTAATGCCCAGAGGCATTGCCAGCTCATAGCGAACGGTGGCGGCATCGGATACCTTGACCTTAATACCCGCAATCACACGACCTGTCATAGCGGTGGTCAGTACGGAAGCGAACACAGGCAGTTTGCCCGGTTCCGTCATACGTTCCATAGGCAGCACCATATTGGAGCCCAGATAGCAGGGGTCGGACAGCATCAAGCGATTGCTGGTTGCATCCATATCGCCCACCTTCACCAATTCTGTCTTCTTGGTGTTGGAAAACAGATCAAACAGCTGCTCCGCTTCAATATAGTTGCGCTGACAGAAATTCTGATTCTGACGGCGTGCGCTGACAAAGCGTTCCTTCAGCACTTCGGGGTCAACGGCAGGCTCGCCCTTTTTCTTCTTAAAAAAATCAAACAGTCCCATGACTTATACCTCCAAAAAATCTAATGTACGAGGAATGTCCGCACCTTCACGGCTGACCACTTCCGCTGCCACACGATTGGCAAGGCTCATGGCCTCGATCAGGTCCATTCCCTGATATAAGCAACCCAGCATGGTGCCTGCGTGACTGTCGCCTGCACCGATGGTATCTTTTACCTTCACTTTTCTGCCTTCTGCATGAAGCAGCTTACCGTCCTTGTCCACACACAGACAGCCTTTTCCGCCCAGTGTGACAATGACGATGTTTCCCGTTTTGGCATAGAGGGCCAACGCGCCCGCTTCCTGGGTTTCCGCTCCCGTCAGTGCCAGAATCTCATGCTCGTTGAGATGAACGATGGGTTTCATGGCCAGCATACGCTCCTGACGTTCCTTTGGCATCAAAATGCCGCGGGGGCCGGGAGCATAAAACACTTCCGTTTCCGGGTGAGCTTCCAGCCAATCCATAATGTTTTCCCCTGCGGGCGTGTCTTGAATCTCCATACCGCAGGTATAGCATAGGGCATAGTCTCCGGGCAAGGCATCCAGCCATTCCTTGCGGAACTCATACTCACCGCCGCGAATGCACATGAAGGTGCGCTCGCCGTCTGCTTCCACCAGACAGTAGCAGCAACCGTTTTCCCGCTCGGAGCGTGCCACGATCTCAATACCGTAATCGGCAAAGGCCTCTTCCACCTGCCGTCCATACATTCCCGTACCTACAGGAGAAAGGAAGGTAGGCTTCGCGCCGGTCAGCAGTGCCGCGCGGCAGGCATTCCAGCCGGTGCCGCCCATGGTGAAGGTCTGCTTTTCCGGCTGCAGATCATCCCCTGTTTTGGGTAAATGCTCTACGGGAATCACCACATCCACACAAGAGGAGCCGATCATCAAAAGCTGTCGTTCCATGGATATCAGCCTCCGTTGAACAGGAAATCCAGAATATCCAGACCTGCATCGTTCATCTTGCGATACAGCTCGGTGTAGCCGCAGGCTGCGCAGGACACGGTAATAAACCGCTTATTCTGCACATCAAACAGCCGGGCAAAGTTGCCGCCTGTGGCTTGAAAACGATCCGCTACATATCGATTGTGCCCACATTTTGGACAAACATAAGGTCTTTTATTCATATCCGCACCTCCAATGGGTAGATGTAATCAGTATAGCATAGAATCAGATTGTGCGAAAGTGTTTGAATGGGGATTTGTGAAAGAAAAGGATCTGTTCGATAAATCGGAAGTTGACATTGCCCTCTCCCTGGGGAGAGGGTGCCCCGCAGGGGCGGGTGTGGGGCAAAATAACAGAAAATCCCCCACATCCGCCCTCGCAAGCTCGGGCACCTTCTCCCCAGGGAGAAGGCGTTGGTGCACTGCATCTTCTTCAACTTCCGATTTGTCGAGCTGTGGTTTTGTATTCCCACACAAAAAGAGCACCTGTCTTTCGACAAGTGCCCTTGATTTTTTATTTGTTCTGCATTTTATTGTAGAATCTGCGGCGATATTTCAGCTCCGCATACTCGTTGATCTTCTTCATATAGACCACATCATATACCCCGCCGATGATGCCTACAATAGGCGTACCCTGCAGGAACTTCATATACAGCAGCTCCTTGGACAATCCCGCAGCCGCACTGCGGATCTGTCCCTCACGGCTATAGTACAAAGGCAGCAGCTCCGTATCAATGAAAACATCGATTTTTTCTTCGATGTCCTGCAGCTCATCCCAATCGGCAACCGCCCCTTGGATCAGCAGCAAAATGAAATACTTTTCCTCTTCCGATTCGTAAGAGAAGCCATACTGCAGCGCGATCTCATAAATGCTCTTGAGGATCATAGCCGTAAACAAAGGGATATCCGGCAGCCCCGCGCCAAAGGCGCCCATGCCGATGCCCGCCGCACCGGACAGCAGCAGATTCTTCAGTCCGCTGCCGCCTGCTTTTTCCGTCACGTTGCGGAAGCTGCGGCGATCCTGACGGTGCAGGATCTGACGATGGCCGTCTCGGCTTTCCTCTTCGATCTTATCTTTATCGTAGGTCTTTTCGATGATGCCTGTGCCCTTCTGAAAAATCAGAGAGAACGCAGCCGCAAAGGCAGAATCCAGCGTTTCCTGCAGCTTTTCGGGAACCTTATCCTCCAGCAGCCCGTTGAGGCGGTTGGCCTTTTCTTCCCGACGCTTCTGCATATAGCGGCGTTCTTCCGTTTTCAGCCGCATCAGTTCCCGCTCCAGAGGGTTTTGCTTGAATACGCGTTTCATCAATTACGCATCACCCTGCTGCATCATCTGTACCATGACCAGTCGCTGAGCAGCCATTCTGTGGCCCTTGCTGCAGGCAGCATCATACCACTTCTTTGCCGCGTCCAGATTGACATCGGTGCCGATACCCTGTTCATAGCACTCACCCAAACGGTACATTGCTTCCACATGACCGTTTTCAGCCGCATCAAGGAACCACTTCAATGCGCGCTTTTCGTCCTGTTCCACGCCCCAGCCCTGGCTGAGCAGATCACCGTAAGCAAACTGCGCTTCGGGATGGCGGCGGCGTGCCGCACGATGGAAGTACTTTGCGCACAGTTCCATATCCTGATCGCAGCCCATGCCTTCCATATAAAATACACCCATATTAAACAGCGCTTCCGCATTGCCCAGCTCCGCTGCCATGCTGATCCACTTGATAGCCTCGTAGCAGTCATTGAGTGCATAGTAATAGCTGCCTACAGCCATCTGCGCCAGCATGTGGCCCAGCTCTGCCGCAATCTTGAAGTATGCGATGGCAATTTCCGCATTTGCTTCTACGCCGTCGCCTTCTTTGAATGCCATGCCCATTTCAAAAGCAAAATCAGCTCTGCGTTCATCATCGTCGCGGTAGTCTTCGGGACCCTGAGGAGGGGGAACGGGCAGGTTTTCCAGAGTAGGCATTTCAATTTCTTCATCTTCTTCCTCAGCAGGAACTGCCTGTACGGGAGCGGGTGCAGGTGCGGGTTCTGCCTTTTCAACAGCACCTGTACCGGTGGAGCCAAAGCCGCCTGCACCACGCTGGGTGTCGGTCAGAGCTTCCACTTCCTCCAGCTCGGGAGCAAAGTAAGGAATAAACAGCATCTGGGCAATACGATCACCGGGCTGAATGACCTGATGTACCTTGCCGTGGTTCAGCAGGGCAATGAAAATTTCGCCGCGATAGTCGGGGTCAATGACCGCAACCTTGTTAGCGGGAGCCAGACCGCGCTTGGATGCCATACCGGAGCGGGGGAAAATCAAACCCGCAACGCCAAGAGGAATTTCCATAGCAATGCCGGTGGGAATCATGACGGTTTCACCGGGGTAGATGGTAACGGGCACTTCCAGACAAGCGCACATATCATAGCC
>JAZNNV010000139.1:0-7171 GCA_045580465.1 Faecousia sp. | reverse complement strand
GGCCAGCTGATTTGCGATCTTGCCGATGGTGGTGGTCTTGCCGACGCCGTTGACACCGATGACCAGAATGACAGAGGGCTTGGTATCAAGGCGCAGCTCACTTGATCCCACGTTCAGCATCTGCACAAGGATCTCCTTGAGAACATCCTTTGCCTCCTGCGCGGTCTTCAGGTGCAACTCCCGCACCCGCTTGCGCAGCAGCTCTGTCGCCTTGGTGGCAGTTTCCACGCCCAGATCTGCAAGGATCAGGGTTTCCTCCAGCTCGTCATAGAAATCGTCATCGATCTCGCCGAAGCCGGTGAAGATGCTGCCGATGGTGCTGCTCAATGCCTCACGCGTCTTTGCCATACCGGCCTTGATCTTGTCAAAAAATCCCATTGTAACTCCTTTATTCCACAATGCCCAGATACTCTTCCATCTGATTCAGATCCAGACGGAGAAGCTTACTGACACCCTGCTCCTGCATCGTCACACCGTAGAGGACATCCGATGCCTCCATAGTGCCGCGGCGGTGGGTGATGACGATAAACTGGGTCTTCTTGCTGAGGTTGCGTAAGTAGGATGCAAAACGCTCCACGTTGCGGTCGTCCAGTGCCGCATCGATCTCGTCCAGCAGACAGAAGGGCGTGGGACGTACCTTCAGGATCGCAAAATACAGTGCCGTGGCAACGAATGCCTTTTCGCCGCCGGACAGCAGGGTGATGGTCTTCAGCTGCTTTCCGGGTGGCTGCACACGGATCTCAATGCCGCATTCCAGCGGTTCCTCCGGGTTCTCCAGCAGCAGCTGTGCGCTGCCGCCGCCGAACATTTCTACAAAGACCTCGCCAAAGTATTGATTGATCTTACGGAATTCCTCCACAAAGATGCCGGTCATTTCCTTGGTGATGTCACGAATGACACTTTCCAGCTCCCGCTTTGCGGTCAGCACGTCATCACGCTGCTCGCAAAGATAGCTGTAGCGCTCGTTGATGCGGGCATATTCCTCGATCGCGCCCAGATTCGGCGTGCCAAGCAGTGTGATCTTGCGCTTCAGCTCCGAAATGCGGCGGGTGCCGGCTGTGACGGATTCGATCTCGCCACGCTGCTCCCCTGCCGTGCCGGGTGTCAGCTCGTAGGTATCCCAGAGCTTGTCGATGATCTGCTTTTCCTCCATGGAGGTGGTGATCTTCTTCTGCTCCAAAAGCGCACAGGCGCGCTCCATGTTCAGGATGTCCTTATTCTTCTCCTGCCCCTCCCGTTCAATACGGGTCTTGGTGGCTTCCGCTTCGTTGCGGCTGGCGATCACTTCCTGCATCACCTGCTTTTCCGCAGCGTTGGCTTCGTCGTTTTCCGCCTGACGTTGCAGCAGCAGCTCGATCTCCGCCTCAAGGCGGGCAGTTTCCTGCCGGATGGAACGGATCAGCGACAGCTTATTCTCCCGATCGCCCGCCATAGCAAGGCGCAGGTTCTGCAGATCTTCGATATGCGTCAGCGCAGTGGCAGATTCCGCACGCAGCGCCGCAACCTCCGTCTGCAGCTGATTCAGCTGCTCGGTCAGAGCATTGGTCTGCTCTTCTGTATCGGATTGCGTTCCTTCCAGACCGGCGATGGCTTCCCGGGTCTGTGCCAGCTCGGCGGTATAGACCTGATGCTTTGCCTGATTGGCAGCAAGACGTTCCTTGTCCATTTGGTCTCTGCGCTCGAGGCTTTCCAGCTCACGGCTTGCGCTTTCGACTGCTTCCGTAATGGCGTTCAGCAGAATCTCATGCTGCTTTTCCTGACCCTGCAGGCGCAGTACCTCATCCTCTGCCTCACGCAGCTGATCCTTTGCGGTGTTCAGCTGGAATTCCACCTGATCCACCTGACGCTGGGCTTCCTGATGCTGGGCTTCCACCTCAGCGATCTGGGACTGCAGAGCCTTTTCCTGCTCCATTAGCTTCTGCAGCTCGTTGGCGCGGGAGAGAATGCCCGCTTCTTTATTGACACTGCCGCCGGTCATAGAACCGCCGGGGTTCATGACCTGACCGTCCAGTGTAACGATCTTAAAGCTATTCTTAAATTTACCCGCCATAGCGATGGCGCAGTCAAGATCCTGCACGATCACCGTGCGACCCAGCAGATTTTCAACGATCTGACGGTACCGGGGATCGGACTGCACAAGGTCAGATGCCACGCCCACAAAGCCGCGGGTGCTTTCAATGCCCTTTTCCTGCAGGCGCTTGCCTTGAATTGTGGTCAGCGGCAGGAAGGTGGCACGGCCGCTGCCGGTGCGCTTCAGGAAGGAGATGGCAGCCTTGCCGTCCTGCTCCGTACCCACGACGATCAGCTGCATGGCAGCACCCAGCGCGATCTCAATGGCAACTGTGTAATCATCGTCGGTGCGGATCAAACGGGATACCGGCCCGTGGATATTGCGAAGACCACCCCGCTGCGCTTCCTGCATCACCAGCTTAACGGATTTGCTGTAGCTTTCAAAATCCCGCTCCATCGCACGGAACACACGCAGCTTGGCGCTGACAGCTTCCAGCTTCGTGGTCTGCTCCCGCAGGGTCGCAGCCAGTTCATCACGGCGCTTGATGCGGGTGCTTTGACGCAGCATATAGCCGGAAATGGTGTTATTGGCGGCGGTTACATCCTCCTGTCGACGGCGCAGCTCTGCCTGACACTGATCAAGCTCCTCCTGCGCCTGCGCCTGACGAGTAGTGCCGGAGGAAAGATCGGCACGCAGAACATCCGCACGTTCTTTGGTCTGTGCCATGCTTTCTTCCAGAGCGCGGATATCCGCCTCACGTCCGGCAAGCTCCGCAGAAAGGCTCGTCTCCTTGCCCCGCAGCTCCAAAAATCTGCGGGTGATGCCCTGCGCATTGGCAGTCATCACCGCCAGCTCCTGCTGAAGCTGCTCGATGGAGGACTTTTTCTGTGCCAGCTCCTGCTCGATGCCCGCAATGCGCTCCTGCGCCTGCTCGATCTGGGTCAGGATGCCGCCGCTGCGGTCCTCCTCACCCTCCAGTTCTTCTTCAATGCGCCGGATATTGGCATTATTATTTTCAATATTGCCACGCAGGACAGCCATCTGACCGTCCAGCTGCTGATGGGTCGCTTCCAGCATGTTCACCTTCAGGCGAACGGTTTCCAGCTCCTCATCCTTGTGGCGCAGCTGCGCAGACAGCTCCTCTGCCCTTTTATACAGCCTGTCCAGATCGTCATGCGCCTGCTGCAGCACGAAGGATGCGGAGGCATAGTCCTCCTCCGCCTTTTTTGCAGCGGCAGAGAGCCGATCCAGCGTATCCAGCCATACAGCAACTTCCACACCGCGCAGCTCATCTCTCAGTTCCAGATACTTCTTCGCCTTTTCGGACTGCACTCTCAAAGGCACAAGCTGCATTTCCAACTCCGAGACCTTGTCGCCGATGCGCAGCAGATTGTCCTCTGTGTGCGCCAGCTTGCGTTCGGTCTCCTCCTTGCGGTGACGGTACTTGGAAATACCGGCAGCCTCCTCAAAGATCTCACGACGATCCGCGCTCTTGAGAGAGAGGATCTCGTCAATACGACCCTGACCGATGTTGGAGTAGCCTTCACGACCCAGACCCGTGTCCATAAACATCTCATGGATGTCACGCAGGCGGGCAGACTGGCGGTTGATGTAGTATTCGCTGTCGCCGGAGCGATAGTAGCGGCGGGTGACCATGACCTCGTCCGCATCGTAAAGCAGCGCGCGGTCGGAATTGTCAAGGGTCAGCGTTGCTTCCGCAAAGCCGACAGCTGAACGTTTCTGGGTGCCGCCGAAGATCACGTCCTCCATCTTGGCGCCGCGGAGCGTTTTTGTGCTCTGCTCGCCCATGACCCAGAGGATCGCGTCCGAAATATTCGATTTACCGGAGCCGTTGGGTCCGACAATGGCGGTAATGTCATCGCCAAAACGGATCAACGTCTTATCGGGGAAGGACTTAAAGCCCTGCACTTCCAAGCTTTTTAGATACACGTCAAAACCTCATTCATCAGAGTATAAATTATCACTTTATTCTACCTCAGATTTTGTCAAAATGCAAGGATTACTTTCCTGATTTCCCAGTCGGATTCGACACCAATCCCCCTTTTTCTTGACTTTGAAAATGCGAACTGGTATAATGAACGAAGAAAAATCAATCAGGAAGGTGCATGCCTATGTATTATTGCCCCAACTGCAAGAAGAAATTTCAGCAGCCGCAGCGCCGCTGTCCCATTTGCGGCGGAGCCTGCCGCCGCGGCAAAGATAACCGCTTTGTCACACTGGTGGTGCTGATCTGTGTTTTGTCTGCCATTCTGCTGACGCTTTTGCTACTTTTGCCGACACTGACACAAAGCAAGCCAACCGAACCGCCGGTCAGCACCCCCGCCGCTTCCGATCCGATGACAGATCCCTCTTCCGAGCCGACCACTGATCCTACGACGGAACCGACCACCGAGCCTACCACCGCACCGACGACCGAACCGACCACCGAACCCACAACTGAGCCTACCACCGCACCTACCACTCCCCCCAGCACCGAGCCTATCGGCTCCATCTACACCCGGGAAGAGCTGGAAGCGCTGGACTCCACTCCCTTCGGTTACGGTCCCGGTCCGAACATGGCAAATCAGAACAACCGCCCGGAATATGCTGTGGGCGAGCAGAACCGCTACGGAAAATACGGCGCGAACTTCATCGCTCCTGACAACAACTGCGTTTACTTAACCTTTGACTGTGGCTACGAATACCGCATCACCGACGAAAACGGCAACAAGGTGCCGATCACTTCCATGATTCTGGACACCTTGAAGGAAAAGAATGCCAAGGGTGTCTTCTTTGTCACCATGCACTTCGCCAAGACCGAGCCTGAGCTGATGCAGCGCATGATCGACGAAGGTCATGCCGTCGGCAATCACACCACCAACCACCCCAACCTGCCCAAGCTGGAGAGCATCGACAAGATGGTCGACGAAGTGATGACCCTGCACAATTACGTGCAGGAGCGTTACGGCTACACCATGACCCTCTTCCGTCCGCCGGAAGGCGCATTCTCCGTTCAGTCCCTCGCAGTGGTGCAGAGCCTCGGTTATAAGACCGTCCATTGGAGCTTTGCCCATGCTGACTGGGATCCCGACAATCAGCCGGACGTGGCTGCATCCCTGCAGAACGTCCTGAAGAAATCCCACTCCGGCGCAATTTATCTGCTGCACGCCATGTCTTTGACAAACGCCCAGCTGCTGGGCGATGCCATCGACGGCTTCCGTGAAAAGGGCTTCTCCGTCGAACTGTTCCAATAAGAATTTAAGGACCTGTTACTTCGTGTAACAGGTCCTTATTTTTAACTTACTTGCTCACATGCGGGGCTGGAGGTGGTCAGAGGCAGGAACGTGTAACCGTTCTGCAGACCCCAGATGATCACTTCCTCCACCGCATCCACGCTGGTACCGTGAATATCGTGCTGCAAAACGATCACATTATCTCTGTTTCCGATGCGTTCGATGATCTTGCTCACCGTCATCTCTTTGTTCTTGTCCTTCCAGTCATCGCTGTCCACGTGCCAGTCGAAATAGCGGAAGCCCAGATCCTTCAGCTTCTTGGTCAGGTTTTCAAGACCGGGACGGTTCGCGTTCAGGCTGCCGCCGGGGAAGCGCATCAGCATAGATTTCACGCCGGTGTGCTTCTCAATGATCGCCTGCATGCCGTAAAGATCGTTAAAGAACGCCTCCTCATTGGCATAGATCTCATCGTATTCATGGGTGACCGAATGCATGCCAATGCTGTGACCGCCGTCGACGATTTTGTTGAGCAGCGTGTGCATATAGTAGTCCGTATTGACCACAAAGAAGGTCGCCTTGACGTTATACTTTGCCAGAATGTCCAGCAATCTCTGGGTGTGGACGCCGGGACCGTCGTCAAAGGTCAGATAAATGACCTTTCCATCAGGTTTGACAATATCCGACTGCTGGATGGGCTTGACAGTGACCGTTCTGGTCGCTTCCGCTGTATTGCCAAAGCTGTCGGTTACCTTATAGACCAGCTTGTAGGTGCCTGCGCGGTAGGTGTCGACAGCGCCTTCGATCTGCACCCGTGCGGTGATGTCGCCATCCACATTGTCCGTTGCGGTATAGCCCGGCTCGGTGTAGGTGTTGCCCGCCTTGATGGTGATGCTGCTGTCGCCCTTCAGAACGATTTCGGGTGCGATGATGTCTGCATACTTGATCTGACGAACCACTGTGGTCTCATTTCCTGAGGAGTCCGTAACCTGATAGATGACCTTGCCGTTCTGTTCATATGACTCGACCTTGTCTGTAATGTCACCGTCATAGTCATCTACTGCGGTGAAACCTTCCTCTTCGTAAGGCTCTCCGGGCTTGGTGAAATGCTCGGGATCTTCGTTCAGAATGATGATGGGTGCTGTGCTGTCCACCACGTGAACCTCACGCTGAACGCTTGCCGACAGCCACAGATACTCCGCCCGGTACGTCAGCTTATAGACGCCCAGCTTCATCTGGTCGACCTTGCCTTCGATGGTCACGTCTACTGGCTTGCCGTTGACCGTCGCCGTTGCGCCCTGCTCCTGATAAGTGTCCTTGCCGTGTACCACGACGATCGGTGCGTCACCGCCGTTGAGCCGGATGTCCAGCTTCAGGTTCAGGCAGTAAATCAAGATCATGATCAACGCCAATGCCACAGCAACCGCTGCCGCGATCATGATCGGCTTGCGGGGCTGCATCGGTTTCGGCGATTGCCGTTTTCTTCTTTTGTTTTCCATAGTTCCTCCAACCTGCCTTTGAAACGCGCTTTACAGCAGACCGGCAGCATCTGCTACAGTATAGTTGTTCCCGTATTATAGCGCGGCAAACCTTAAAATGCAAGCCACGGTCAAAAATACGGACGAATTTTGTTGTCAGGCTTTCCAATTTCTCATTATACCATATTTTCGACAGAAAATGCAACCAATATCCTTTTCATTTTTCAGTGTTTTTTATTGGTCAAACTACTGTACTTTTTGCGACAGATGTGCTACAATAGTTTTGATTTTGGCACATAACACAAACGGAGGATGAATATGGAACAATTAAAAGTACTTATTGAAAACTTCGATTTTATCACATGGCAAATGGTCGTCATGTGGGCGATCGGCGGTGTGCTGATCTACCTTGCGATCGCCAAGGAGATGGAACCCACCCTGCTGCTGCCCAT
>JAZNNV010000138.1:0-17907 GCA_045580465.1 Faecousia sp. | reverse complement strand
CGTGGAGTTGGCGCTGACTCTTTCCGGCGTCAGCCGGTCGGAGCGCCGCCGCCGGGCAGAACAGGCTTTGGAGAAGGTCGGCCTTCACGATCAGATCCATAAGCGCCCCAATCAGCTCTCCGGCGGACAGATGCAGCGTGTTGCCATCGCCCGTGCGCTGGTGAACAACCCGGACATTCTGCTCGCCGACGAGCCTACCGGCGCGCTGGATACCGAAACCAGCCTGCAGGTCATGGAGCTTCTGAAGGAGGTTGCCAAGGATCGCCTTGTGGTGATGGTCACCCACAACCCGGAGCTGGCGGAGCAGTATGCCACCCGCATTGTGAAGCTGCGTGACGGACGCATCACCGATGACTCTGACCCTTATGAGATCGCGCAGGAGGGCGAAGCGGTCCACCGCAACATGGGCAAGGCATCCATGTCCTTTATGACAGCGCTGTCGCTGTCCTTTAAGAATCTGCTCAGCAAGAAGGCAAGAACCATTCTGACTGCCTTTGCAGGCTCCATCGGCATCATCGGCATCGGTCTGATTTTGTCGCTGTCCAACGGCGTCAACAACTATATCGCGGACATCCAAAAGGACACCATGACCTCCTATCCCATCACCATCGAGGCGCAGGCGATGGATTTGAGCTCCTTCATTGGTGGCAGCGCGCTGGGATTGAACGGCGAGGTGAGCCACCCTCTCGACAAGGTTTACATGAACGGCATGGATCTGGAGATGGTTTCCTCCATCACTTCCAGCATCACGGAGAATAACCTCACCGCCTTTAAGGCATATCTGGACGATCCCAACAGCCCCATCCATCAATACATCGGCGAAAACGGCATCGTCTACACCTACGATGTGGACTTCGGTCTGTACACCCACGACCCTGAGGGAGAGCTGGTACGGGCAGACAGCAGCGCGTCCATGGGAGGACCCATGATGGGCAGCGGCATCCGCAATTTCTATGAGCTTCTGCCCGGTCATGACGGCGACCTTATCAGCCCGGCTGTGATGGAGAGCTATGAGCTTCTCTATGGCGCATGGCCTCGCAATTACAATGAGATCGTGCTGGTGCTGAACAAGAACAACGAGATCTCTGCCTCCATGCTCTATCAGCTGGGCATCATGCCCGCTTCCGAATACCGGGAGATCATGAAAAAGCTGGAAGCGGGGGAGAAGATCGAGCTGCCTGAGCGCAGCTGGAGCTATGAAGACATCTGCGGTCAGCAGTTCTACCTGCTGCCGCAATGCGATCTTTACGTGGAGCAGGACAACGGTCTTTACAAGCTGGTCTCCACTGCCACCGAGGTGGAAAAGCTGCTGGAGGATGCCATCGAGCTGAAGATCACCGCCTGCGTCCGTCCGGGGGAGGATGCGGATTATACACCCATCACCGCCAATCTTGCCTACACCCAAGCGCTGACCCATCACATCATGCAGCACACGGACAAGAGCGCCGTGGTGCAGGCGCAGAAGGAAAAGCCGGATGTGAACATCCTCAGCGGTGTGGCATTTTCTCCGCTGGATGACGCGGCGAAGATCGCGGATACCAAGGCATATATCGCCGGCATGGGCGTTTCTGACAAGGCGACCCTCTTCAAGGAGATGCTGCGGGACATCTACGGCGACAATCCGCAGCTGACCGGCGGTCTGCTGACCAAGAGCGAAACAGAGCTGGCGGCGATGCTGGATATGTACCTGCAGAAGCCGGAGGATGATGTACTGCTGTCCATCTATGACCGCTATATCTCTCCCGGCACTTATGATGACAACATGGAGCAGTTCGGAGTTGTAAGCGTTGATACGCCTGCTGCCATCAACATCTATGCCGACAGCTTCGAAAACAAGGATCTCATCTCCGATTGCATTGCAGAGTATAACAAAGCCGCGTCGGAGGAGGATCAGATCAGCCATACTGACTATGTGGCGCTGCTGATGTCCTCTGTGACCACCATCGTCGACATTATTTCCTACGTTCTGATCGCCTTTGTGGCGGTGTCGCTGGTGGTGTCTTCCATCATGATCGGCATCATCACCTATATTTCCGTTCTGGAACGGACGAAGGAGATCGGCATCCTGCGTGCCATCGGCGCATCCAAGCGCAATATCTCTCAGGTGTTCAACGCGGAGACCTTCATTGTCGGTCTTTGCGCCGGTGTGTTGGGTGTTGGCTTGACGGGTCTGCTGCTGATCCCCGGAAACGCGGTGATCCATGCTTTGATTGAAAATCAGGATCTCAATGCGGTACTGAATCCCGATGAAGCGCTGGTGCTGATCCTGCTGAGCATGGTGCTGACCATGATCGGCGGTCTGCTTCCGTCCCGCAAGGCGGCGAAGAAGGACCCTGTCACTGCCCTGCGTATGGATTGATCTCTTTCCAATATGACCCGACCGACCTGCCCGAAGGGGTGGGTCGGTCGTTTTTTACAAAATCCTTGCAAATGGCGCGTTTTGCGCATATAATAAGGAAAAAGAAACCATCCGGAATGGAGACGCTGCCATGGAAAAACAAAACCGAAAGGGCTGGCTGTATTTATTGCCCGCAATGCTGTTTCTGGGCGTATTTATGGTCTATCCGTTGATCGATGTGTTCATCTACTCGCTGGAGGAGAGCTTCAACTCTGCCTCCCAGACTTTCACGGGCGTGGGCATTTACAACTATCTGTATGTGCTGCACGATCCCTACTTCCTGCAGGCGCTGAAAAATACGCTGATCCTTGTGGCGATCACCGTGCCGATCTCCACAGGTCTGGCGCTGCTGATCTCTTTGGGACTCAGCTCCATCAAGAAGCTGCGGGAGCTGTTTCAGACCATTTATTTCCTGCCGTATGTGACCAATACCTTGGCGGTGGGTCTGGTTTTTATGATCCTCTTCAATAAGACCACCTACACAGACGGACTTGTAAACCTGATGATCAGCTGGTTCGGCGGCGAATCGGTGGATTTCATCGGCGGCCCTTACTGGGCGAAGATGCTGGTACTCAGCCTTTATACCATCTGGGTGGTCATGCCCTTCAAGGTGCTGGTGCTGACCGGCGCACTGGCATCGGTAAACGACACCTATTACAATGCTGCCAAGATCGACGGCACGACCGGCCTGCGGATGTTCACCCGCATCACCCTGCCCATGATCTCGCCCTCTGTGTTCTATCTGATCATCACGGGCTTTATCGGCGCGTTTAAGGCGTACAGCGATGCAGTGGCACTTTTTGGCACGGATCTGAACGCGGCGGGCATGAACACCATCGTGGGTTATGTCTATGATATGCTCTACGGCAACAGCGGCGGTTATCCGTCCTATGCTTCTGCCGCGGCGATCATTCTGTTCGCCATCGTGCTGACCATCACCTGCATCAATCTGATGGTAAGCCGCAAACATGTTCACTACGGTTGAGGATGCGCTTATGAAACAAGTGGATTATCAAAAAATTGAACAGCGTGCCGCGGTGCGGAAGAAGATCAGCAAGGGCATCATCTACACCCTTTTGGGTATTTGGGCGCTGATCGTGCTGTTTCCCTTTTATTGGATGATTTTGACCTCAATTAAGAGCTACAGCCAGTACAGCAGCGAGTTTATCCCTCAGTTCATCACCCTGAATCCGACCCTTGAAAACTACTTCATGGCGTTTACGGCGGTGCCGCTGGCGGATTACCTTGCCAACACGCTGATCTTCACTCTCGCCACCACGGCGATCATGCTGGTGGTGACGGTGCTGGCGGCATTCGGCTTCTCCCGGATGAACTTCAGAGGTCGTGACCTCGCGTTTACGATCTTCCTTTCCATGATGATGATCCCCAGCGAGCTTGTGGTGATCACCAATTTCGTTACCGTGACCAATCTGGATCTGCGCAATACCTTTACAGGTCTGATCCTGCCGTCGGTAACGTCCGTGTTTTACATTTACCTGCTGAAGGAGAACTTTTCTCAGGTGCCGGACGAGCTTTACTGGGCGGCGAAGGTGGATGGCACGTCGGATATGAAGTACCTTTTGAAGGTCATGGTTCCCATCTGCCGTCCGACCCTGATCACCGTGACCGTGCTGAAGGTCATCGAGTGCTGGAATTCCTATGTGTGGCCCCGTCTGATTACCGATGATCAGAACTATTTTCTGGTGTCCAACGGTATTCAGGAGCTGCGGGAAAACGGCTTCGGACGTGAGAACATCCCTGCCATGATGGCGGCGGTGGTAGTCATTTCTGTGCCGCTGATCGTGCTGTTTCTGGTGTTCCGCCGCAAGATCATGGCGGGTGTGGCAAGAGGAGGTACCAAGGGATGAAGAAACGAATTTTGTCCTTGGCACTGCTTTTGATCCTTGTGCTGTCCATGTTCTCCGGCTGCCATGGCGCGGTGGAGCGCGCGGCGTTTGTAGTGCCGGAAGAATTTGATACCTCAAAAAATTATGAGATCACCTTTTGGGCGAAAAACGACACCAATATGTCTCAGGTGGCGGTATACAAGCAGGCGATCGAGGATTTCCAGAAGTGCTATCCCAATATCACCGTCAATATGCGGCTGTATACGGACTACGGAAGAATTTATAACGACGTCATCACCAACATTCCCACCGATACGACCCCCAATGTCTGCATCACGTACCCTGACCACATCGCTACTTATATGACGGGCAACAACTGTGTCGTGCCGCTGGACGACCTGATGGCGGATAAAAAGTACGGTCTGGGCGGCTCGGAAGTAAATTTCGACAGCCCCGCCAAGGAGCAGGTGGTGTCGAAATTCCTGGAAGAGGGCAAGCTGGGCGGCGTGCAGTATGCCATTCCCTTCATGCGCTCCACGGAAGCATGCTACATCAACAAGACCTACGTGGAAAAGCTGGGCTATACCCTCCCGGAAAAGCTGACGTGGGACTTCGTGTTTGAAGTGTCCGATGCGGCGATGAAGAAAAATGACGAGGGCGTTTATGACGTGAACGGACAGAAGATCCTGATCCCCTTCGTCTACAAGTCCACGGACAACATGATGATCCAGATGCTGCAGCAGCTGGGCGCGGGCTATTCCACCCCCGGCGGCACCATCGAGATCTTCAACGACACCACCCGTTCTCTGCTGTTTGATATCGCGGAGCATGTGAAGCTGCGCTCCTTCTCCACCTTCAAGATCGAAAGCTATCCGGCGGATCTTTTGAATGCGGGTCAGTGCATTTTTGCTGTGGATTCCACAGCGGGTGCTACGTGGATGGGTCCTGATGCGCCCCTGATGGATATCAGCGAGGACAGAGTCGTGGATTTTGAGCTGGAGGTCATGCCGATCCCCCAGTTCGACCCTGAGCATCCTCAGATGATCTCCCAAGGTCCGTCGGTCTGCATCTTCAACAAGGAAGACCCGCAGGAGGTGCTGGCATCGTGGCTGTTTGCCCAGTTTTTGCTGACGGACAGCGTGCAGGTGGGCTATTCCCGGACAGAGGGCTACCTGCCCGTTACCACCAAGGCGCAGCAAAGCGAAGCCTACCTCGACTACGTAAACCGCAGCGGTGAAGACAATGATCTGTACTACTGGGTCAAGCTGGAGGTCATTCAGATCCTGCAGGAGCACACGGATGACACCTTTGTCACACCGGTGTTTAACGGCTCGGCGTCCCTTCGTGATGCAGCGGGACAGATGATCGAAAACGTGACCCGTTCCGTCCGGCGAAAGGAAACGGTGGACGATGCTTATATTGACAAGCTCTTTGCCGATGTGTCGTCACTGTACCGGCTGGATCAGGTGGAGAGTACGGATCTCGGCCCGCTGCCGGACACGTCAGTGTGGCTTCTGACTGTGCTTTGCTGCACATGGCTGATCCTCGGAACGATCGCCATTGTTCGAAAAATCAAAGAAAATAAACAAGGCAGTTGATTTTTAGAAATAATGTTGTATAATGGCTTTGTAAAAATCAACAACCCCGATAAGGAGGAAAAACCAATGAAGAAAATTCTCGCACTTGTGCTGGCTCTGATGATGGTCGTTGCTCTGTTCGCAGCCTGCAACAATGAGACCAATCCCACCGATCCCAGCACTCCCTCTACACCCAGCACCCCTTCTCAGCCCAGCGATCCCAGCGATCCCAGTGATCCTACCGATCCCAGCACCCCCGTTGCCGGTGTCATGACCCACGCGCAGTATCTGGCAGCCGCGGAAGACGAGCCTGTTGAGATCGAGGCCTACGTTCAGGCTACCCAGAGCTGGTACAACAACGCGATCGTGATCTACGCTCAGGACAAGAACTACGGCGGTTACTTCGGCTACAACATCCCCTGCTCCGAAGAGGATGCTGCAAAGCTGGTTCCCGGTACCAAGATCAACATCAAGGGCTACAAGACCTTCTACAAGGGCATGCCCGAGATCGCTGCTGACGGCGCTGTGCTGACCATTCTGGAAGGCGAGGATACCTTCATCGCCAACGCAGAGGTTCTGACCGACATGCTGGGCAAGCAGGAGCTGGTCAACAGAGCCGGTGCTCTGGGCATGTTCAAGGGTCTGACCATTGCAAAGATCGAGTACAAGAACGGCGAGCCCGGTGACGACATCTATGTTGACTTCACCCTGAACGGCAATACCTACAGCTTCTGCGTCGAGCGTTACCTGACCGGTCCCGACACCGATGTCTACAAGGCATTTGCTGAGCTGCAGGTTGGCGATGTCGTGAATGTCTACGGCTTCGTGTACTGGTATGATGCTGATGAAGACGGTCAGTCCGGCGACGGCATCAACACCCACATCACCAAGATCTACAAGGTCGACTGATTACTGCAACATAAAAATCCGGTGCGAAAGCACCGGATTTTTTGTTATGCCTGTTCCGTTGGCTTCAGAGCTTCGTAGAGGTGGGCATAGGTGACGGAGACCTCGTTCTGCCGCCAGTAGTACAGCCCAAGCTGCGCTACCAGATAGAGGACAAAGAACAGATAGAAGGCAAGGTCTGCGCTGATGGGAAGGGTGATGCCGAGAGAAGTGAGCATCATATCGCCGTAGCAAAGGAACATGACCAGCAGATCCAGTACAAAGAACCACCAGAAATGCAGATCGATCTTGAAAACAGCTATGCAGTTGCCCCGCATCATTTTGCGGCTTGCGAAGAGGGCAGCCCGTGCGCCGCTTTCCGGGTGATCCATCAGCCACAGATCCGCCATGCGGAAGCGGTAATAGACGGGGATTACCAATGCGATCATGCACACGATAAAAATAATCATCATGGGCAGTACGGCGGAAAGGGGAAGGGCTTCGTAAGCTTCCAGCATTGCCTCGGGATCCATCGTGCCTTCCATCATCGGAGCGAGTGCTTCGATCAGCGGGTCGCTGAAGGGCGTGAACATAAAGATCGCGCTGGCAAGATAGGAGCTTGCCATCATCACGAGAAACAGAAGCAGCGCCATCAGGAGCTTCAGCCGCAGCACGGGAGCGAAACGGCGGAAGCCCTCCGTCAGACCGGCGGTGCCCACATCCTCTCCCTGCGCCAGCTTCAGGGTGTAGTAGAGGTAGCCCATCTGCCAGAAGGGAAGCACCATCGACTGCGCTATCTGCAGTACGGAACGAATGGTTTCCAGCACGGAGCGCATTCCCAGTCCGCTTAAACCGCCGGTGGTACCGATCTGCTGCTCCAGAAGATAGTCCGCCAGCATCAGCGCCAGCGACACAAGCACCACGATGCCGGTGTGGATCAGGATGATCTTTTTGGGATTGCGCGCCGCATCAAGAGAGCGTCCGGCGGACTCTCGCAGTTCGTGATAATTGGGAACGGTCATCAAACCGCCTCCTTTACTGTTGATGAGCCTATGGTAAACCAAAATCAGGAAAATAGCAAATGAATTTTTTGTAACAGTAGAAATTTGCAGACAGATGTGCTACAATGGGGTAAATCACAATTACCGGGGAGGGGATCGGATGGAACTGGGTCAGCGGCTACGGCAGGCAAGACTGGAGCAGGGCTTGTCCCAGCGGCAGCTTTGCGGCGATGTGATTACCCGCAACATGCTCTCGCAGATCGAAAACGGCTCGGCGCGCCCCTCTATGGACACCCTTTCCTATCTGGCGGCGCAGCTGGGCAAGCCGGTCAGCTTCTTTCTGGAAGAGGACAGCGCGGCAATTCCAAATCTGGATGTGATCCAACGCGCGCGGCTTTTCTATGCCCAAAAGGATTGGACGCAGCTGCTGTCGCAGCTGCAGCAATATCAGGACGATGCGGGCGGCTTCGATGAGGAACGATGGCTTCTGCAGGCGGTCTGCCTGATGGAGCTTGCGGAGCAGGCGCTGGGCGAGGGGAACAAGTATTATGCCCATCAGCTTTTGGACGAAGCTGCGCAGGCGGGGAAATGCACTATGTACTACACCCGGGAGCATGAACGGCGGCGCTTGCTCTTGCTGGCAGAGGCGACCGATGCGCCCGTATCGCTTCCCAATGAGGATCGGGGGCTTTTGCTCCGCGCCCAATGGATGCTCAAGGCGGGAGAGCCGGAGCAAAGTATTGCGCTGCTTGCGTGCTGTGAGGAGCAAACCTGCCCCCGCTGGCATTGGCTGCGGGCAGAAGCAGCCTTTGCGGTGAGCGATTACGAGGGGGCAATTTCCCATTATCGCAAGGCAGAGGATGAATACGGGCAGCGGTGCTACGAGAAGCTGGAAGCCTGCTACCGCGCCGTCGAGGACTACAAAATGGCTTATGAATACGCCTGCAAGAGGAGGAACGACTCATGACAAAAACCATGACCATTCAGCAGAAGCAGCAGCTGGACAGCGGCTTTGTCGCCGCCTTTGGCGCTGCGCCACAGCGGTATTTTTCTGCCCCCGGCAGAACGGAGATCGGCGGTAACCATACCGACCATCAGCGGGGACGTGTACTGGCGGGTGCGGTGGATCTGGACACCCGCGCGGCGGTGCGCTGCAACGGAAGTGACAAGATCCGGGTGCTTTCCAAGGGTTATCCTCTGTGCGAGGTGTCTCTTGCGCAGCTGCAGCCGCAGGAGAGCGAGATCAACACCACACCGGCGCTGGTTCGGGGAGTGGCGGCGCGTTTCGTGCAGCTTGGTTTTGAAGTGAAAGGCTTTGATGCCTATGTGGAGTCCACAGTGCTGCCCGGCTCGGGTCTGAGCAGCTCCGCTGCCTTTGAGGTTCTGATCGGCACGATCATCAACCATCTATTCTGTGATTGCGTCATGACCCAACCCCAGATCGCCATGATCGGTCAGTATGCTGAAAATGTCTTTTTCGGCAAGCCCAGCGGTCTGATGGATCAGATGGCATCCGCCGTGGGCGGCATGGTGACCATCGATTTTGCGGACAAGGATGATCCTAAAATTGAGCCGGTGGACTTTGACTTTGCCGCCTGCGGACACGCGCTGTGCATCATCGACACCGGCGCGGATCATGCTGATTTGACGGACGAATACGCAGCCGTTCCCAACGACATGAAGGCGCTCTGCGCCCGCTTCGGCAAGGAAGTGCTGACGCAGGTGGCGGAGGCGGATTTCTATGCCGCGATCCCCGCGCTGAGAAAGATTTGCGGCGACCGGGCGGTCATGCGGGGAATCCACGAATACGAGGAAAACAAACGGGTCACATTGCAGGTCAAGGCGCTGCGTGACGGCGATTTTGCGGGCTTTTTGGCGCTCGTGAAGCAGAGCGGCTACTCCTCTTACATGTATCTGCAGAACGTGATTCCGGCGGGCTATGTGCAGCATCAGGATATGGCGCTGGCGCTGGGACTTTGCGAGCATTATCTGCAGGGACGGGGTGCATACCGCGTTCATGGCGGCGGCTTTGCCGGTACGGTGCAGGCATTTGTACCCTTTGATTTACTGGAGGGTTTCCGCACCGGCATCGAAAATGTGCTGGGCGCGGGCGCATGCCATGTACTCTCCATCCGCCCCGAGGGCGGCGTAGAGCTTGTACCAACGAAATAAAGGAAAGACCGCTGCGGTTGCAGCGGTCTTTTGGTTTAGTTCTTCACGACGCCCAGTTGGGCTTCGGTTTCTGCCTGCTGTTGGGCAAGGAATTCGTTTGCGCTTGCCAGACCCTCGGCGATGATGGCGTTGGTGCGCGCAAGAGACTTCTTGCAGTTATTGAACATCTCATCGGACAGCTCGTAGGCACTCTGCCATTCGTCCTCGGGCAGCACCAGCGGAACCATGGGGAACATGTTGCGCTCGAGGGCAGAGCTATAGTAGCGGTTTACATAATACGGAACGGCATCTGCCTTTTCCACGATGACCGTGCCGTCGGAATACTTGGCAAAGGTTACGTTGAAGAGCAGACCGTCCTCGCATTCGTAGGGGCGGGGCGTGCCGTCGGGGGCTTTGTCACGATGGGTGATGTTGGAAACCGCATTGCCCATGGAGTACAGGCACAGAGTGTTGTGGGCAGGATTGGTGGTGCTTTCCAGCATCTCGATAGGCTGCATCACGTGGGGGTGACCGCCGACGATGACGTCAACGCCCAGATCGCACAGACCCTGCGCGATCTTCTTCTGCTCTGCGTTGGGGGTAGTGTGATACTCATCGCCCCAATGGATGAAGAGCATGATCACATCCGCGCCCTCAGCCTTCATGGCATCCATTTCCCCGGAGAGCTTGGTGTAAAACTCGTCCAAATAGGCTTCGTTAAAGGTGTTGACCAGCTTCGCGTTGTCCTCGCTGAGGATGATGCCGTTCAGGGAGATCTTGTGTTCGTCGTTCCAGGTGCGGGTGTCATAGGTGTAGCAGCTCAAACCGATCTTAATGCCATTGACATCCTTGACAAGATAGGTCTTGGCATCCACCTCCTGCCGGGTTCCGATGTGGTCAAAGCCCAGACCGGAAATGACCTCCTGGGTGCGGTGGAAGCCATAGCTTCCCTTGTCGTAGGAGTGGTTATTGGCGGTGAGCAGCATGTCAAAGCCAGCGTTCTTTGCCGCTTCGGCGATGGCATCGGGAGCGTTGAAGGTGGGCCAGCCGCTGTATTTATCGCCGTTTTCGGTGCCGGAGAGAGTGCCCTCCATGTTGGCAACGGCATAGTCAACGGAGCTGACATACTGCACCAGATGCTTGAAAATATAGGTGTAGTCGTAGATGCCCTTGTCGTTCTGCCAGCCACTGTCGATGACCTGCTGGTGCAGCAGAATATCGCCGGTTGCACCGATGGTGGCGGTGCTTTCCTTGATGATGGGCGGCTGGGTTGGGGCAGTGGTCTCCGAGGGCTCAGTGGGCTCGGAGGAGGGTTCACTGGGCTCGCTGGGGGCGGTGGTGACGGTGGGATCTGTCGGCTGATCGTTCGTCAGGTCGGGCAGAACGAAAGCGGCGACCACCAACAGTACGGCAAGAATAACACACAATACTGCGGCGATCAATGCCAATGGGTTGGAGTTCTTTCTTTTTCTTGACATAGTAACACTCCTTTAGGTATCAAGAAGATAGTGAACAGTGCTGATCTCGGCATCGCCTTGGTAATAAATGCGGGGCACGCGGCGACCGATGCCGCAGACGAATTCGTAATTAAAGCTGCCGGCAGCATCCGCGATCTGTTCCACGGTGATGACCTCGTTGCCGTTTCGACCGATCAGGGTGACGGGATCTTCTGCGGTAACATCGGGAATGTGGGTCACATCCACCATCATTTGATCCATGCAGACGCGACCGAGGATCGGAGCTTTCTGACCCCGGATCAGAACGTGGAACTTGCCGGAAAGGCTTCGGTGATAGCCATCGGCGTAGCCGACGGAGAGTGTGGCGATGCGGGTGGGTGCGGTGGTGACGTAAGTGCCGCCATAGCCAATGGGTCTGCCGGCGGGGACGTCCTTGACGTAGGCGACGCGGCTGATCCATTCCAGCGCAGGGGAGATGGGCAGGGCGGAGGTGTCGGTTTCGGCACTGGGATACATGCCGTAAAGGGCAATGCCACCGCGCACCATGTCGTAGTGCTTATCAAAATGGATCAGACCGGCGGAGTTTGACATATGCCGAATGGGAATCCTTATGCCCCGATCTGCCAGCATTTGACTGAAACGGTCAAAAAGCGCGAGCTGTTCGTGGGCATGGCTGCGGTCAGCGCAGTCGGCAGCGGCAAAGTGGCTGAAAAGTCCCTCGATGAACAGATTGGGAAGCTTTGAAATCTGCTGGCAGAGGTCTGCGGATGCTTCGTTGGGCTCAAAGCCAATGCGCCCCATGCCGGTATCCACGGCAAAATGCAGCGGGGCATTCATGCCGAGCTTTACAGCGACCTCGGACAGCCGGCAGGCATCTTCATATCGGAAAATGGCAAGGCGGATCTGCTCCTTGACAGCGGTTTCAAAAACGTCGACAGGAACTCTTCCGAATACCAAAATCGGCGTATCGATGCCGGCGCGCCGCAGCTCCATGGCTTCCGCCACGGAAGAAACGCCGAAAAAAGCGCACCGATCCTGCAGCAGCTTTGCAACCGCGATCGCGCCATGTCCATAGGCATTTGCCTTGACCACCGCCATAACGGGGACACCGGCTTTCTGCCGGATGGCTTCGAAATTGGACAGCAGCGCATCCAAGTCGATTTTCAGATAGGTGTTGTGAGTAGGCAAGAGGATCAGCTCCAAGATCAGTGTTACGTTATTATAACACGCAGTGGGAAAAAAGTAAACCGGGCGGGAAAAAATGGGCTTGCTATTTTGTGAAAACAAGGTTATCATGGCAGAAGGAGGGGATCATATGCAGGAATATGAACTGGTGATCGAAATTCAAAATTTGTGTCCCAACAATCAGATGCGGGATATTTTCTTTGAAGAGGTGGAAACCGACGACCCTGAGAACTATGTCCGCAGCCGTCTTCCCGGCAAACGGGTGGAGCTGATCACAGACCGTCGGGCGGATGGCGCAGTGACGGTCTATGTGTCCTGCGACGGCTTGACGCAGAAATATATTTTTACGCCAATTTGACAGAAGTGGAGCAATATGAAAAAACGGATTTTGCTTATTGTGCTTGCCCTTACAATGCTTTGCGTATTATCAGCGTGCAAGATCTCTGACACAACAGAACCGACTTTACCGCCTGCGCCTGAGCCTGCAGACCATATCGGGGCAACCGGGACTCTTTCTCTCGATATGCAGGAATGGGCGACAATACAACCTCATACAGATGCGCAAGATGTTTTTTGCAGGGTCGTGCAAGGCTCTTGTACCGATGGAACCTATCTCTATGTTGCCTTGAATGACGGGCGGGATAACACAAGAAAATCGGTGTCAGCGATTTGCAAATATGAGCTGTCTTCGGGTAAACTGGTTGCGACGTATGACAAGCTGAATGTTTCACACTGCAATGATATGACATACAATCATGATACAGGTGAGTTGATCATTGTCCACTGTATGCCGGACGGAAATATCATATCGATCTTTGACAGCCAAACAATGCAGCTGAAGGAAAAGAAGCCTTTGAAGCTACATATCTATGCCATCGCCTATGACCCCTACGAGAAGTGCTACTGGGCGGGTGTTTCGGTTGATTATAAGTTTGCCAAGCTTGATCTTTCCTTTGAGCGGATCGGAACCAGCTATGTCGGCTTTGATAGCGGATATGTCAAGCAGGGAATGGATGTGGACTCGAAATACCTCTATTTTGTGCAGTACGATCAAAATACGATTCAGGTCTACACCAAGGATGGACAGTATCTGCGGCAGATCGATCTTCCGGTCACGGAGCAGGAAGCGGAAAGCATTTGCCATGTGGGGGATGTCTTTTACATCAGCTATTACACATTTCCCCAGGGCGGAAAGATTTATCGGACGGTTTTTGAGAATTAAAAAACGGCAGGGATTCCTGCCGTTTTCTTTATTTCAGACGTTTGGCTCTGTAGTAAATATAGGGAAGCACCACACACAGCAGGGCGCTCAGCCATGCCAGCGGCTCCGAGAAGAACAGTGCGTCGCTTCCGATCCAGTGGACGACCACCTTCGCCATGAACACACGGCAGATACATTCCGCAATGCCGGAAAGCAGTGACCAGAGGGAGATCTCCATTGCCTGCAAAGTATTACGGAATACGTGGATCAGATATAAAACGATCAAAAAGAGGATCATCACGATCAGATACCGCACTGCAACCTCCAGCGCCTGAGCAGCGCCATCCTCGCTCACGTCGAGGAAAAACTGCAGCAGCGGGTAGCGGATGAGATACATGATCACGAACACGACGATGCCGGCAATGACAGCGATGACAGATGCGGTCTTTACGCCCTGCTTGACCCGGTCAAAGAGTCCTGCACCGTAGTTCTGCCCAAGGAACGTGGCAGCGGCAAGACCAAGGGAAGTGCCGCTGGCTTCGAAAAGACCAAAGACCTTATTGGTGGCGGTGTAGCCGGCAATGAAGATGCTTCCCTGCAGATTGACCGCCGACTGTAGCAGAATGCCGCCGATGGAGATGGTCATATACTGCAGGCAGATGGGAACGCCGAACAGCAGCATCTGTCGGATCAGCTTCCAATCAGGCTTCCACATTTCGGGGTCAATTTTGATACAATCCACGGCAAAAATGCGGAAAAGGCAGTAAAGAAATGCCACCAGCTGGGACAGTACCGATGCGATCGCCGCGCCGAAAATACCCCAGCCGAACGCAAAGACGAACAGACAGTCCAGTCCCACGTTCAAAAGGGCGGCGATGACCATGGCGATCAGGGGCGTTTTTCCGTCGCCCAAGGCACGCAGGATGGAGCTTGCCATGTTGTATGCGGTGACCACAAGGATGCCGGAGATCATGGTGACCAAATAAGTGTGGGCATCGCCCAGAATGTCCGCAGGCGTTTTCAAAAGCTGCAGCAGGGGCGCGGAAGCGGCAATGCCCGCGACGGTCATGACAATGCCACTGGCGGCACTCAGGAGGGTGGACATGGCGATGACCTTGTTCATTCCTTCGTAGTTTTTGTCGCCAAAGCTGCGGGAAACGAAGGTGGCAAAGCCTTGGGTCAGACCGATCACCGTCCACAGCACCAGCCAGTAGGTCCAGTCAGTGGCACCCACGGCGGCAAGGGCTTTCATGCCCACACCTCTGCCGACGATGGCGGCATCGACGATCATATACAGTTGTTGTCCCAGATTGGTCAGAAGCAGCGGAAAAGCAAAGGAAAGAATATGCTTTACCGGGTTTCCGCGGGTCATATCAACAGTTCTGTTCATGGAATGTTCCTTCTCGTGAAAAGCAGTCGGAAGATGCAAGATCTTCCGACTGCCCATATTTTGGGGTTAACTTACTTGCAAAGCTCCTTGGCGACCTCAACAATATGCTCTGCGCTCAGACCGAACTGCTTCAGCAGGGGAACAGCGGGACCGGAGTGACCGAACTCGTCGTTGACGCCGATGCGCTTGACGGGAGTGGGCAGCTTCTCGGACAGAACAGCGGCAACTGCTTCGCCCAGACCGCCGATGATGGAGTGCTCTTCGCAGGTGATGACCTTGCCGCACTTCTTGGCAGCCTCGAGAACCAGCTCTTCATCCAGAGGCTTGATGGTAGCCATGTTGATGACCATGGCGTTGATGCCCATCTCAGCCAGTTGCTCGCCTGCCTGAATGGCTTCGTAAACCAGCAGACCGTTGGCGATGATGGCGACATCTGTGCCTTCGCGCAGGATTTCACCCTTGCCGACCTCGAACTTGAAGTCCTCAGCGTGGAACTGCGGAATTGCCAGACGACCGAAGCGCAGGTAGACAGGACCTTCCATCTCATAAGCGGCTCTGACAGCGGCTTCGGTCTCGATGCCATCTGCGGGGCAGATGATGGTCATGCCGGGGATGGAGCGCATCAGTGCGAAGTCTTCGCAGCACTGGTGGCTTGCGCCGTCCTCACCGACGGAGATGCCGCCGTGGGTCGCGCCGATCTTGACATTCAGGTGGGGATAGCCGATGGAGTTGCGGACCTGCTCGAAAGCACGGCCGGCAGCAAACATGGCAAAGGAGGATGCGAAGGGAACGAGACCGGTGGTGGACAGACCGGCAGCGATGCACATCATATTGCCTTCTGCGATACCGCAGTCGATATGACGCTCGGGGAATGCCTTCTGGAAGGTAGCGGTCTTGGTAGCACCGGCAAGGTCGGCATCCAGAACGACCAGATTTTCATGCTCTGCGCCCAGCTTGGCGAGGGCGGCACCGTAAGCATCACGGGTTGCGACTTTCTTCAGTTCAGCCATCTTAGTTACCCTCCAGTTCAGAAAGAATTGCCTTCAGCTCGTTCATGGCGATTGCGTACTCCTCATCGTTGGGAGCCTTGCCATGCCAGCCTGCGTTGTTTTCCATGTAGGAAACGTCCTTGCCCTTGGTGGTCTTCATGATGATCGCGGTGGGCTTGCCCTTGACGGTTCTTGCTTCGTTCAGAGCGCTCTCAATGGCGTCGAAGTCGTGACCGTCGATGGCGATGGTGTGGAAGTTGAAAGCGTTAAGCTTGTCCACGATGGGGTAGGGACTCATGACCTTGGCGATGTCACCGTCGATCTGCAGACCGTTGTTGTCGATGACCACGACCAGATTGTCCAGCTTGAAGTGAGCGGCAGCCATGAAGGCTTCCCAGACCTGACCTTCCTCGATCTCGCCGTCACCCAGCAGGGTGTAGACCCGGAAGTCCTTGTTCTGGTGCTTTGCGCCCAGTGCCATGCCGACTGCAACGGAAACGCCCTGACCCAGAGAGCCGGTGGACATATCAACACCGGGAACCAGATTCATGTTGGGGTGACCCTGCAGGTAGCTGTCAATGTGGCGGAAGGTGGGCAGATCTTCCACGGGGAAGAAACCACCGTTTGCCAGAGTGGCATAAAGACCGGGGGTGGTGTGACCCTTGGAAAGGACGAAACGGTCACGGTTTTCAGCCTTGGGATTCTTGGGATCGATGTTCATTTCCTTGAAGTACAGATAGGTGAACATTTCGGTGGCGGACAGACTGCCGCCGGGGTGTCCTGCTTTTGCGCCATGGGTGGATTCGATGATTCCCATGCGGACCTTTGCTGCGGTGATCTGCAGCTGCTTCTTTTCGCTGAGCGTCATGGATTTGCCTCCTCAATAAATTAAAGCTTTTGAATCGCAGGGAAGGTTTCGTACAGCCTTCCATTCTTTGCTGACAATAGCATACCATGAAAGAAAAAATTTTGCAAGAGTTGGCAAGGAAATTATCATAATTCTATTGCCATGGTGGTAAACTTTTGCTATACTGAATAAAAAAGGTGGGAAACCACCGAAATTTACGGAGGGAATTAAAATGGCAAATAAATATGCAGGCACCCAGACCGAGAAGAATCTGATGGCAGCGTTCTCCGGCGAGTCTGAGGCAAGAAACAAGTACACCTACTTCGCATCCAAGGCAAAGAAGGAAGGCTTCGAGCAGATCGCAGCCCTGTTCCTGAAGACCGCCGATAATGAAAAAGAGCATGCAAAGCTGTGGTTCAAGGAACTGAACGGCATCGGCGACACTGCTGAGAACCTGCTGTCCGCTGCGCAGGGTGAAAACTACGAGTGGACCGATATGTACGCAGGCTTCGCAGAAACCGCCGAGAAGGAAGGCTTCCCCGAGCTGGCAGCCAAGTTCCGTCTGGTCGCTGAGATCGAAAAGCACCACGAGGAGCGCTATCGCGCCCTGCTTCACAATGTGGAGACTGCTCAGGTCTTTGCCAAGAGCGAGGTCAAGGTTTGGGAATGCCGCAACTGCGGTCACCTGATCATCGGCACTGCAGCTCCCGAGATCTGCCCCACCTGCGCACATCCCCAGAGCTACTTCGAGATCCACGCAGAAAACTATTGATACCAATAAAATCGCCGGGCGCATCTGTTTGGATGAAGTCGGATCGTAGCCATGTCGTTCTGTGAGCCAAGGAGTTGTGTGATGAAATTGTCTTCCTAAGACCGCTTGGCCTCCGACTTCCACCTGCGCACATCCCCAGAGCTACTTCGAGATCCACGCAGAAAACTATTGATACCAATAAAATCGCCGGGCGCATCTGTTTGGATG
>JAZNNV010000137.1:0-15406 GCA_045580465.1 Faecousia sp. | reverse complement strand
TACTTCCCTATGAAGGAAGCTTACGACGAGGGCGGCTATGAAGCCCGCTCCTCCCGCTTCAAGGCCGGCGTTGCTGAGAGAATCATTGCAGAGGGCTGCAAGCTGCTGGATCAGCTTCGCTGATTACTTAAGAAAAGAGGTCACATCATGAGTACCAATATCAAAGCACCGTTCTTTGAGATCGGTCCCAAGTCCTATCTGTACGGTCAGGATGTCATTGATCTGGCGATTGCCGCTGACAAGGCATCCGAAAAGTACGATGTGGATATCATCTTCACCACTCCCATTGTTGAGATCGCCCGTGTTAAGGCTGCTACCAAGCGCATTCACGTGTTCGCGCCTCACATGGATCCCATCGTCCCCGGTCGGGGTCTTGCCGACATCCTGCCCGAATCTCTGGTCGCTGCCGGCGCTGAAGGCGTTATGTTGAACCACGTGGAAAAGCCCGTCACCTTTGACACCCTCGCCGCTACCATCAAGCGCGCCGAGGAAGTGGGTCTGACCACTATCGTCTGCGCCGACTCCATGGCAGATGCAAGCAAGATCGCCACCCTGCACCCCGACATCATCGTGGCTGAGCCTTCCGAGCTGATCGGCACCGGCGTCAGTGTCGGTCCTGAGTACGTGGAAGCCGCCACCAAGTGCGTCAAGGATGTGGACGCAAACATTCTCGTCCTCACCGCTGCAGGTATTTCCAACGGTCAGGATGTCTACAACACCATAATCGCAGGCGCTGATGCCACCGGCTCTTCCTCCGGCGTTGCAAAGGCTGCCGACCGCGCTGCCATGGTTGACGAAATGATTGCCGCCGTCCGCAAGGCTTGGGACGAGCGCAACGCATAAACGAATCAATAATTTTTTGGAGGTAAACAAAAATGGAATTTACAATGATTCAGAAAGAAATTCAGCTGCAGTCCCGCGGTTGGATCCCCACCTTCCACGACATCACCATTGATGTCCACAAGATCGTGGAGGAGTCCGGCATCCAGAACGGTACCGTCTCCATCGTGTCCCACCACACCACCTGCTCCGTCATGATTCAGGAGTGCTCCCACGACTTCGACTCCTTCGATCTGGAGTACCTGCAGCACGACCTGCTGGACATCATGCGCAAGTTGATCCCCGACTTCGTCAACGAAGGCGACTACCGTCACCCCGGTCCCGTTCACGCACAGTACGGCCGTTATGTTGATGAGCCCGGCAACTTCACTTCCATGAACACCGACGGTCACCTGCGCTCTGTCTTCTTCGGCAGAAGCGAGACTCTGACCATCAAGGGCGGCAAGCTGGATCTGGGCGAATTTGCTCATGTCTACTTCATCGACTGGGACCACGTCCGTGCCCGTCCCCGTCAGGTCAACCTGACTCTGTTCGGCACCAAGGAAGATGTGGGCGACCGCAAGTACAACGGCGGTCAGGTCGTCAACACCCTGCGCAAGTTCCCCGCTGAGGAGAAGGCTTATCTGGCGCAGTACGACGAGTGGAAGCAGAGATAATCCTTTCTGTTAAGAAAAGGGGGAAAACCTTTTGCAAGCACTTGTAAATGCTGAACTGGTCATGCGTGACCATTTTATCCCCGAAGCGGTGCTGTTCATGGAGGACGGCATCATCCGCGGCTACGGCGAAATGCGAAACACCCCCATCCCGGAGGGCTGTGAGATCATCGATGTGCAGGGCGCTTACGTCGGCCCCGGCTTGATCGACACGCACAATCACGCCGGCGGAGGAAGATGGGTCTATGAAGATCCTGCCCATGCCGCACAATTCAATCTCCGGCACGGCACTACCACCATGCTCCCGACCCTGTACTTCAATCAGAATCGCGAGAATCTGCTGGCGCAGATCGAGATCATGAAGAAAGCCATGCAGACCCCCGAATGTGCAAACTTCGTCGGTCTTTACATGGAAGCGCCCTACTTAAATCCCAAATTCGGTGCAGACCGGGAGAACAATCCGTGGAAAGCACCCATCAACAAGGCTGACTATCAGGCGCTTATCGATGCCGTCGGCACCTGCGCTTACGCATGGTGCGTTGCTCCCGAGCGGGAGGGTATCGAGGAATTCGTCAGAGACTGCAAGGCTGCCAATCCCAAGGTCATCTTCACCGTTGCCCACTCCGAAGCATCCCCCCAGCAGATCGAAGCACTGATGCCTTACGGTCTGAAGGTGGGTACGCACCACACCAACGCCACCGGCGACCGTGTGTTCTACCCGGAGGTGCGGGGTGTCTGCGTGGACGAAACCGTCAACTACAACCGGGAGATCTATGCCGAGCTGATCTGTGACAGCCGCGGCATCCATGTCGATCCCTACATGCTTCGTCTGGTACGCCGCATCAAGGGCGACGATCGGATCATGCTGGTGTCCGATTCCTGCGTCTTTGACGGCCCCACCCCCGATGGCTACGATGGTGTGACCGATCTGTGCTTCGACTTTGAAGGCGAGATCGCCGGCTCGAAGCTGACGCTGGATGTTGCCTGCCGCAACATGATGAAGCACACCGGCGCGTCCCTTGTAGATGTGTTCCGTTTCGCATCCTACAACCCCGCAAAATGCTACGGCATGACCGATCGCGGCGAGATCGCCGTCGGCAAGCGTGCTGACCTGATCGTCGTCGACCACAAAATGAACATTCAAAAAGTATTTATAAAAGGAGAACTCGTAAAATGAAAGACTTCATCGTCGATCCCGCAACCAAGTTTGACTTCCAGCCTGCTGAGTTTGTCCCCTTCAAGGACAAGGCCGTTCTGGAGCGCGTGCGCAACATGAGCGGCAAGGAGCTGGAGCAGCGCGAGGAGTGGTGGCATCCTGAATTCCAGGTCAAGGTCATGATGAACCCCCACCCCGTTCTGATCGCTACCCTGTTCGAGCGTCTGAGAGCTGCTTCCGAGGCCGGCAAGACCTTCACCATGATCCTGGGCAACCCCGAGCCCGACACCTACATCCCTCTGGCACAGCTGATCAACTACTTCCAGATCGACTGCTCCAAGGTCCATCTGTTCGCAGAGGACGAGTGGGCTGATCAGGACGGCAACATCGCCCCCATCACCTACGAGGCAGGCTTTGCTCACTCCATGATCAAGTATCTGCAGCAGCAGATTGACCCCAAGCTGCGTATGCCCATGGAAAATGTCCACTTCCCCACCAACGAGAACATCAATGATTACTCCAAGATCATCAATGACATCTCCGACGGCGGCGCTGACATTGCTTCCACCTCCCCCGGTTGGGCGGGTCACATGGCATTCGTCGATCCCATCCCTGAGTTCATCGGCTCCGGCGACATCGAAGAGTGGCTGAACCAGCCTGCTCAGATCGTCAAGCTGCACCCCATGACCATCATGCAGAACTCCCTGAACGGCACCTTCGGTCAGTCCGGCGACATCGCAAACGTTCCTCCCTGCGCCGCTACCATCGGACCTCTGGACGTGATGCGTGCCAAGGAGCGTATCGAGGTTCACGCACTGGCTACCTGCGGTACCTTCTCCTCCTGGCAGAGAATGATCTCCCGTCTCTGCACCCACGGTCCCATCACTCCCTACCTGCCCAGCACCATGCTGCAGACCAAGAAGACTCAGGTCTACATCAGCGACGAGCTGGCTGCTCCCTTCGCATGCTGGGAGAAGGTTGGTTACTGATCACCCCCACAAACAACACCCCCAATCCCTCATGGGGATTGGGGGTTCACCCCATTTTGAAAACGGAGGACGCACAGAATGTATATCGGCATTGATCTCGGCAGCACCAACACAAAGGCTGCCCTTTATAGCGAAAACCTGACCCTTTTGGATCAGAAGGGCTGTCCCGTGGAGTATTTCCGGGAGGACGGCTTTGTCGAATTTGATATTCTTGCGTATTACGAAAACCTGCTTGAGCAGCTAAGGGCGCTGCTGCAGGCACACCCCGAGGTAACGGTACGGCAGATCGCCTTCACCGGTCAGGCGGAATCTCTCGTCTGCCTTGATAAAAACGGCGATCCCGTGGGAAACGCCATTTCCTGGATGGACGAGCGCTCCACGCAGGAGTGCGCCATCCTCGCTTCCCAGTTTTCCGACACCGTATGCCGCCGTATCACCGGTCAGCAGGCTGTCCTTCCCACATGGCCCGCCACCAAAATTCTGTGGCTGCGCCGCAATCGTCCTGCGGATTTTGAACGCATCGACTGCTTCATGCTCCTGAAGGACTACATCGTCTATCGCCTGACCGGCAAAAAATGCGCTGATATGTCCATCGCGACCTTCAGCTTTTACTTCGACATTTATCGCAAATGTTATTGGCAGGAAATGCTGGATGCCATCGGCATTACCACCGATCAGCTGCCGCCCTTGGTTGAGCCCTGCACTGTTGCAGGCAGTCTGACCGGGGAAGCAGCCAATGTCACGGGTCTGAGCACCGACGTCCTTGTAAATGTCGGCACACTTGACCACTTCGCCGGCATGATCGGCACGGGCAACACCGCCCCCGGCACCATGACCCTCTCCACCGGCACGGCGATGGTGCTTGCCACCATGGCAGCCGAGGATACCTCTCCCGACTGCGGCATCGCCATGCATTACGGCTTCACCCCCGACACCCACGTCATGCTGCCCGTGATGGAAAGCGGCGGCAACTGTCTGGAGTGGTTCCGCCGCACCTGCCTGAATAACATCGATTATGATATGCTCAATCACGAGATTGAAAACGCTCCCGATGCTCCCGAGCTGCTGTTCCTTCCCTATCTGGTGGGGACAAATGCGCCGGAATTCGACAGCGAAGCCTGCGGTGTCTTCTTCGGTCTTCGTCAGGAACACACCGCATTCCATATGGCAAAGGCTGTGATGGAGGGTGTCAGCTTCGTGCTTCGCAAAAACTGCGACGACATCATTTCCAAGGGAACGGACATCGATTACATCATCGCCACCGGCGGCGGCGCGAAGAGCGCCATCTGGTGTCAGATGCAGTCCGACATCACCGGGCTGCCGGTGGTCGTCCCCAAGGTGTCGGAAGCCGCCTGCCTCGGTGCTGCCATGATCGCGGCACAAAATGACGGCCGCTATACCGACCTGCGTTCCGCTGCCGCCGACACCGTCACCATTGTGCGCCGCTATACGCCCCGCATTTCAGAAAAAACGGAACAAACCTACCGCAAATTCTGCAAGCTGTATGCTGCAATGCTGGAAATCGCAAAGCTTTAATGGAGGTAAACACGATGAAAAGCTACACACTTTATAAAGTCAACGGCGCTCCCGACTGGAACAAGGTCCCCGTCATGCCCATCGACACCCCTTATCTGGGTTCTGAACGTTTCCCCATCACCGCACAGGCACAGCTTTGCTGGGATGACGAGGGTATCCACGTCCATCTTTCCGCTGTGGAAAGCGACATTCGCTGCACCTACACCGGCATCACCGACTCCGTTTGTCAGGACAGCTGTCTGGAATTTTTCTTCAGCCCCACCGAAGCGCCTACCTACTTCAATATTGAGTTCAATCTCAACTGCTCCATGTATCTTGGCATTGGCAATTGCATTGATGATCTGGTTCGTTTGGTGTTTGAGGGTGAAAATCGACTGCATCCCCATGCAAACCGCACCGATGACGGCTGGGAGATCTTCTATCATGTTCCCTTCTCCTTTGTTCAGCAGTTCTTCCCCGGCTTCAAGGCTTATGAAGGTCTGCACTTCCGTGGCAACTGCTACAAGTGCGGCGACCTGACCCCCAACCGCCACTACTATTCCTGGAGTCCCATCGTCGGTGGTGAATTCCGTTTCCACCGTCCCGATTGCTACGGCGAACTGATTTTGGGCGGCGAACAATAAAAAACAGAAACGCAGAGCTTTCAGCTCTGCGTTTCTTGCATTTCTTTGACTTCCGGGATCAGGTGCTTTTTCTTCCAAAGGATCACACCTGCTGTGCCGCCGCCCAACACAACAATTGCAAGGATGATCCAAAGGATCGCGCCCGTATCTTCCTCTGCGTTCTCCTGCGGCTCAGGCGGCTGTGTCGCAGGCTCTGTTGCTTCGGTTTCTGTAGGTTCCGTCTCGCCCGTGGCTTCCTTCAGCACAATACTGCACACCGTACAAATCTGATCGGTGGTCGCTGTGGCAGGAGCGCCGGGTGTGTGGGTCTCCAGCTTGGCGACCGGCTCTTCCTTGATAGCGCCACAAAGGGTGCAGGTGTAGCTGGTGATGCCCTCTTCCTTGCAGGTGGCTTCCTTGGTCAGCACACCCTCTACGTACTGATGCTCGCAGACGATCTCAAAGAGCACTTCCTCCGAAACCGTTTGCTTCCAATCATCGCTTTCGTTGTCCCACGCATTTTCATTGACGGCGATCAGCTGCGCCCGGTAGTTGCCGATAGGCAGCATCCTGCTCACGCCGCTGGAGGTGTAGTAGAGCATTTCCACATCTTCCCACTCACCCTGTCCATTCTCTTTTTGAAGTTGCAGGTGATAATGCGTTGTATGGGCAACACTTTCCCACGTAAAATGCGCATTTTCCTTCTCGATGCTTACCTGCAAAACCGGCTGGTCCGGCGGGTTTTGATCCCGGGCAGGTTCAACTGTGAAGTATTTTTCGAGCAGTGCAACGGTTTCTGTCGTGCTTTCAAGCTGACCTTCGCCGTTTATGTGATAGTTGATGTACCTTGTTTCGACGATATAGGTATATTTGCCTTCCGCCAGCTTGCCGAACCGAAGCTTGCTGTCGATGGGGCTATATGCCAGATGATAGACCTGCCCGTTGGTTTCAACCGCTTGGGAAAGGACGATGTCACCATTGGTGTTGTGTCCGGCGCGGACATGCACCGCGACCGCGGTCAGGCGATGACCGGGGGATGTGATTTTGCCTTTAACGGAGAAATAGTCTCCCTGTGTCAAGTAATCGGGGCTGGAGGCATCCGCGATGGTGATCTTCGCGGGGGCATCCTGAAAATACTCCACTTTGACCGCAGGCACATAATAAACCACCTTGTCAAGGCTCTGGATCTTGTACCAGTATTCGCCCCAGTCATTGAGGATCAGCTCTGCGGTATTCAATTCCGTACCTTTTTCAATGATCCGCAGCATTTGGGACTCTGCGTTCTTCTCCGAACCGCAGGGCAGCGTCATTGCATAGATCTGCTCTGTGGTCCTGATGGCGCAGGTGGAAGGATAAACCGCCTTGATCAATGCAGGCGCTGCGTTGGGATTGAACCACTGGCAAAGATAATCAATGCGGTCATTTCTGTAGGAGCCACGCACATCGTATTGGGCGGAGTTTTCCACGATTTTCATGGTAGTGACCGCACAGTTATTGGGGTCAAGCACCTCATAGGTTTCCGCATCGATTTTTCCGATCACCACAACGTAATGTCCTCTTGCAGAGTAATTGGGCAGATGAATGACCGGCGGACTGTAGCGACCGTTGCCGTTGAGGTAATTTTCCATCGCGGTTGCAAATTCGGTAACCGGCAGCTTGCTGATGGTTGCGTCGCCCCAATCCTTAAAGAAGGTATGACCTCCGCCATAATCCAAAATATCCTTCGGTGTTTTGTCGACACCTACGTAAGAAAGCGCCATGGAAATGCAGGCCGTTCCGCATTCCGAGCCCGGTCCGTAATAGAGACCGGGGATGCGCTTCCATTCCCAATCCCCCCAATACTCATAACAGTACCATTCGCCGCTGACGATCTGACTGATATAGCGGATCATGCCGCTGTGGACTTCGGGAGTATAATCGTATGCGATCTCGGCATACGGAGGATTGGTGCTTTCTGTTGTTTCCTGCTTCGCCGATGCCGTCAGCGGCAGAAGGGCGCAAAGCGCCGCTGCTGCAAGCAGGATGCACAATATTTTTCGAAACATTTTTCTGTTCCCTTCCTGCGGTCAGCGGAAAAGCTGACCGTTTATTCTCCAAATCCTTTCCAATTATACCACACATTTTGGAAATTTCCATCATAAAAATTACATTTTTTTACTTTTTTTCGAAAAAATCTACATTTTGTTATGCTTTATAGATTTGTTTTGTAGAATTGTTCAACAATCCTCTTGATTTTTTAGTTTTTCAATGTATAATGAAGTTGTCCCTGCGTTGCAGGCGGCACATCTATTATTGTACATTTTCTGAAGGAAAGAAAGGCGGAATTACCCATGAAAAAGTATGTTTTCGCTGGTGCAAGCCAGCGTGCCCTCAAGATGTTCTGCAAGCCCATGCTTGCTGACTACCCCGATATTGTCAAGGTCTGCGGTGTCTATGACATCAACTACGGCCGCGCAAAGACCTTCGCAGAAGAAGCCGGCGCGAGCTTCGCCGCTTACGAGGATTTCGACGTGATGCTGGCAACCGAAAAGCCTGATTTCGTCATCGTCACCACCGTTGATGTCTACCACGCAGAGTACATCATCCGCTCTCTGGAAGCCGGCTGCGATGTCATCACGGAAAAGCCCATGACCACCCGTGACGATCTCTGCCGTAACATTCTCGAGGCAGAAAAGCGCACCGGTCACAAGGTCATCGTCACCTTCAACTACCGCTACGCTCCCTTCATGACCAAGGTCAAGGAGCTGATCGTCTCCGGCGCCATCGGCGATGTTTACAGCGTTCACTTCGAGTGGCTGCTGACCCGCAACATGGCTCTGGAAGGTCACGGTGCCAGCTACTTCCGCCGTTGGAATGCCCGTATGGAAAAGTCCAGCGGTCTGCTGGTACATAAGAGCACCCACCACTTCGATCTGGTCAACTGGTGGCTGGGTCAGCGTCCTGAGAAGGTCTCCGCTTTCGCAAAGCTGAACCTCTACGGTGCCAAGAACTCCCCCTATGCTGACGTTCCCGCACCCGGCCTGCGCTGCGCCAACTGCCCCCATGCCAAGGAGTGCCAGTTCTTCTATAAGCCCGACGAATTTGAGGAGCGTTTCTATATCGCCAACGAGTCCTACGACGGCTACATGAAGGACAACTGCGTCTACGCTGCCGACATCGACATCTACGACACCATGGCTGTCAACGTCCAGTACAACAAGGGTGCTATGCTGAGCTACTCCCTGAACGCAACCGCTATGTACGAAGGCTGGCACTGCGTCATCAACGGCTCCAAGGGTCGTCTGGAGATCCACAACTACGAGCAGGGCATCGACAAGAAGCCGGAAAACCACATCCGTTTTTACGACCTGAACAACAACGTCACCGATTTCGCCATTGGCAGAGCCGGCGGCGGTCACGGCGGCGGCGACGTCCGTCTGCGCAACATGCTGTTCCTGGACAACATTCCCGATCCCCTGGGTCATGCAGCTGGCACTGCTGACGGTGCATACTCCATTTTGGTGGGTGTGGCTGCCAACAAGTCCATCAAATCCGGCGAGATCGTCTGCATCGAAGACCTGCTGAAATAAGAGGTCAGCTATGGCAGATATGATCACCATCACGCGCAAAGAGCTGGAAGACAAGCTCTTTCGCATTTTCGATCCACTGCACGTCAGCCGTGACGACAGCAAGCTGATCGCTGACACGCTGATTCAGGCAGAGCAGTGGGGTGTCACATCCCACGGCGTGCTGCGTGTGGAGCATTACGTCCGCTGCCTCCAGTCCGGCGGCATCCTGCCGGAAGCGGCTTTCACCGTAGAGCAGCAGTGCGGCAGCTGGGTGCGCGCCAGCGCAAACGGCGGTCTGGGTATTCCCGCCAGCTGCAAGGCGACAGATCTCGTGATCGAGCTTGCCAAGGAGCATGGCATCGGTGTCGTCAACCTGAAGGAAAGCCACCACAACGGCGCTGAGGGCGTCTACGCCAACAAGATCGCACAAGCTGGCATGATCGGCATGGTCATGAGCACCGGCAATCCCATTATGGCGATCACCGGCAGCTGCGAAGCCACCATCGGCAACAATCCCTTTGCCTATGCTGTTCCCGCCGGCAAGTACAACACGCTGATGATGGACGTTGCCATGAGTGCCGTTGCCGATGGCAAGGTGCAGGTGGCAAAGGCTACCGGCAAGCTCCTTGATCCCGGCTGTATTCTCGACAAGGACGGCAAGCCCAGCACCCAGCCGGACGATTACCTCAACGGCGGTGTGTTGCTGCCCTTCGGCGCACACAAGGGCTATGGTCTTTCTGTTATGGTCGAGTGCATGGCAGGTATCCTGTCCGGCGCTGCCCTGACCCACGACATCAACTCTTGGAACAAGACCCCCGGTCACTGCGGCAATACCGGTCATATTTTCATCGCCATGGACATCTCCAAGATGATGGCGGTCGCTGACTATGAAAAGTCCGTTGAGACCATGATCGAGCAGTTCAAGTCTGCCAAGAAGGCAGAAGGCGTGCAGGAGATCTTCTATCCCGGTGAGCTGGAGCATCGCCGTGCGGCGCAGGTAGGCGAAAATGTCGATCTGCTGCCCTCCACATGGGAAAAGCTGGAGCTGGCTGCCCAGTATGTGGGCATCACGCTGTAAGGAGAATGAACATGAGCAAACTGATCGCATTAAAAGAAAAGCTGGCAGCACGCCAGCCGGTGCTGTCGAGCACCATTGTCAACCTCTCCTGGACGGGCATCATCCAGAAGGCATCCGCCTTCCCCTTTGACATGATGATGTTTGATCTGGAGCATGGCACTCTTTCCATCGAGTCCGTGGAGGAAATGCTGCGGATGTGCCGTCTGTGTGACCTGCCGTCCATCGTGCGGGTGCCTGATTGCGTGCCGCATCTGATCTCCAAGGCTCTCGACATGGGTGCTGATGGCGTTCTGATCCCCAGAGTGGAGCGCTTGGAGCAGGTGGAAACCGCCATCCGCTGCGCACGTTACTATCCCCGTGGCCGCAAGGGCTGCGGCGGCTTCTCCAACCTGCGTGCGGAAGATCAGGGCAGTGTCGAAGTTTACAACGACAACCGTCTGATCTTCATCCAGATGGAGTCCAATGAAGGTCTTGCCATTCTGCCGGAAATTCTTGAAAAGTACGGCAAGGAGCTGGCAGGTGTCCTCATCGGACCTTACGACACCTCCATCATGATCGGAACACCGCTGGACATTCTCAGCGATGTGATGACCGACTACATCCGCAAGGTCTTTGACATCTGCAACGCCTACGGCATCTCCTGCGGCAGCTTTGTGGACGGTCCTGAGCTGATCGCCCGTTACCGGGATCTGGGCTGCAACGTCTACTGGACCGGCACGGACATTGGTATGCTTTGCATGGGCTTCAAAGCCACCTGCGATGCCTTCCAGACCGAAACCAAATAACATTTCCAGCCCCCTCAGCAGAGGGGGCTTTGCTATGCACAGAAAAATATTGCATTTTTCCCCTTCGCGTAGTATATTATGGGTAGAAGTAATCACGAAACGAGGTACATACTATGAAACTGATCCTTGCAATCGTAAACAACGACGACAGCGCCTTGGCGGCTTCTGCTTTGACGGAAGAGGGCTTCTCTGTCACCAAGCTCGCCACCTCCGGCGGCTTCCTGCAGGTGGGCAATACTACCTTCCTGATCGGTACAGACGATGACCGCACGCAGCAGGCAATCGACATTCTGAAAACCCATTGTACCACACGCAAGCAGGTGCGCAACGCTATGCCGTCCCTCGGCTTCGGTCTGCACCACATGAACATGCCGGAGGTCGTCACCGTCGGCGGCGCGACCATCTTCGTGCTGGACGTGGACCACATGGAAAAGATCTGAAATACATGCAAAAGTGGCGCAGCCGGTTGGCTGCGCCACTTGCTTTTTTATTCTTAGAAGGAGAATGCTTCTACGCTGTAGTAAGCCATGTTGGTCTGACGGACATCCAGTCTGCCGAAGCAAGCACAGATGGGCACATCGCTCTTGACCCACAGGGTGTACTGAACAGCTTCGCCCAACATCAGACCCTTTTCGCCAATGGGCTTGTCCAGACGGACACACATGGTTCTCATGCCGTCCAGCTCGTAGAAGATGCCGCCGATGGGATCCTTGTCCTCGAACACGAATACCAGCTCGATCTTTGCCTTGGCATCGTTGAGGTTGGTGAGCATCAGGGCCTCGTGACCCTCAAAATCGGGGTTGTCGCCCTGAGGGGGCAGGTAACCGTCACAAAATACCCAGTTATTCTTACCGATCATAGTGTGTTTCCTCCTTATTTGTACAGGGCGGGGATCGCCTTGTCATTGTAGGTGGTCATGCGCTTGCTGCCCTTATCGGTGATGAGGTAGCAGTCCTCAACACGGAAGGAGCCCCACTCCATGCCCTTGAAGTAAGCGTCGATGCAGATCGCCATGCCCTCTTCGATGACGCGCTTGTTGGCGACGGAGAAGACGGGAGCCTCGCACTCCAGCATGCCGGTGCTGTGCAGGCTGCCGTAGGGGCAGTAATCGATGTAGCCGTACTTGGTCAGATAGTCGGTATAAGTATTCAGAACGATGTCGCAGGGAGTGCCGGGGATCATCTTGGCAGAAGCCTCGTTCAGTGCGTCGTATGCACACCAGACAGCATCACGCATGTACTGGGGAATCTCGCCCAGAACCAGAGGAGTGCAGATGATGCCGTTGTAGCCCTCGTAGGAGACACCGGCGCCAATGCTGATCATTTCGCTTGCCTGGATCTTGCGCATCTCGTTTCTGCGCATGCTGACGAAGGAGTTCTGCTGACCGGAAGCGATCATGGGAGCAAATGCCTGAACATAGCTCTCAGCACCCAGACGCATCATCTCGTACTCGAACATACCCTCGATCTCGCGCTCGGTCATGCCCACTTCGATCTTGGGAACGACGTTGGTGAACATCTCGGAGACGATCTCCCAGTTGGTCTTCAGCAGCTCGATTTCAGCAGCGCTCTTGCGAATTCTCTGCTCGTAGTGGATGTCGTCCATGTCGATGATCTCGGCATCGGGGAAGACCTTTCTCAGCTTGTCCATGATGATGGCGGGGAAGATCAGACGGCCGATGAAGCCGACCTTCTTTGCGTTGGGACGGGTAGCCTTGACCTGACGGAACAGCTCCTCGAACTCCAACTGACCCTCGGTGTCGTACTCGAAGCCGGAAACCTCACCGATTTCGGGCAGGATGGCGATGCGGCTGTTCGGCAGCTTGTTCTTCAGCTGGCAGTCGTCGTAGGAAGCCTGACCGGAGCAAACGATGACTTCACCGTCAGCGGGGATGATGATTGCGGAGTTTTCATTGGTAGGCGCAAAGCCGCAGTAGTAGCGAACGATTGCAATTTCCAGCAGGTTGGAATAGCCGACCACGAAGTCGATTCCCTGCTCTGCCATCTTAGCGCGCAGGGCGTCTACTCTGGCCTGATACTCTTTGCCTTCAATGCTTTTTGCGTAGTACATAGTAATTCTCCTTTGGTTCGTGTATTGTGACGGCACGCCGGGCATGCCGCTCTCTTCCAGTTCATTATACAACCTCCTTGGAAAATTTTCAATAGCGGATTGCGACAAACTGGCAGTTTCTTCCGTTTTCTTTCTGCTAATGCAGACAAAAATGCCCGGAGCGCTGCTCCGGGCATTTTATTACGCTTTCTTTTGTGCTTTGAGTGCTTTTCTTTCTTCCTTGGTCTTGAAAAAGCGCTCCAGCTCCGGCACAAGTACCATGCAGATCAGCGCTGCGGTAAAGCCGCCGTTGTACAGGCAGAAGCCGCCATGCAGCTTGGGCACGGAGGTGACCAGCAGATAGTGCAAAATTGCTGCCACAAAGCCATAGCGCCAGCCGTACTTATCGGCGATGGGACTCAGACCGTTGGCATAGCACAGACCCACAACGATCGCCTGTGCATTGATCGCGCCGGCAAAATTGCCGCCCACCAGCGGTGCCAGCCAGCCACAGACCGTGGATGCCACGAAATAGCCCAGCATAATGGGCCAGACATTGAACGGATGAGAGCCGGAATTACAGCACGCCAGCATGCAGAAAATGATGCCGAAGGTCACGCCGTTGAAGGTCGCGCCGATCAGGTTGTAGTAACCCAGAATAAACAGACCGTACACACCCACATTCATCAGGAAGGTGGCGTTTCCGTAGGTGGAGGAGAAGTTGGTCACCGTTTCGGGATCAACAAGCAGCTTCCAGTAATCCTTGGGCTTGCAGCCCATCAGGAAGGCAACAACAATGCAGATCACAAATACCGCACCGCAGAAAATGTTGGCGGTCATCTGGGATGCAACGTCCATGCCGCCGATAGCGGGTACATTGTCCACCTTCAGACCCATGGTGTTGTAGAGGATCGCATTGAGCAGGAAAGCCGTCATGCCGATCGGCAGCGCAGCGGAATACAGATCAAAGCCCTTATGCACCTTGGGGGAGTGGGCAAGACCTGCCGGCAGGAAGAAGCCGATGATCAGACCCACCAGCAGCGCAAGACCCAGACCGGGCCAGTTGAAGCCGATGGTCTCGGTGTTCGGATAGCGCAGCAGCAGCTCAGAGATCAGCGGTGCGATGCCGGTGGAGAAGAGCATTGCATTCACCAGACCCGGCAGGGGTTCTTTCTTCACAAGACCGTAAAGAACAACGCCCGCAACAGTGGGCCAGATGTTCAGAACGTTGATGCCCCATGTGCAGAAGCCTGCGGTCAGCAGGAATGCCAACGTCGAGACGTTATTTGCCTTGACGCCGGGCAGGCAGTAAATGCCAAGGAAAATGGCACACACCAGTGCTGTATTCAAAAAGGTGCCCGCATAGCCGCCAACATAGAAATAGTTGGTGGAGATCTTCGCGGGGCTGGTGATGATCCGCCACAGACCGCTGAGCATATCGCCACGATCCGGAACACACACCGCGGCAACCAGAAAAGACAGCGTGATAAAGCCGAAGAACAGCTTCAGGAAGCGGTCTTCAGACAGTGCATTCAGCTTTTTCATATGTATCTTCCTTCTCTACAAATTCGGAAGGCGGGCAACAGCCCGCCCTGTGGGTGCTTAGAAGAAAGCACAGGCGGAAAACCGCCTGTGCTCTCACAAAAATCAGAACAAGCCGGAGACCTTGCCGGTTTCGGTGTCGATATCGACGCGGCGATAAGCGGGGTCAGCAGCAGTACCGGGCATCATGGAGATGGTGCCTGCCATCGGGCAAAGGAACTTGGCGCCGCCGTATTCCAGAATGTCGCGGATGGTCAGCTTCCAGCCGGTGGGAACGCCCTTCTTGGTGGGATCGTCGGACAGGGACAGGTGGGTCTTAACCATCATGGTGCAGTAGTCAGCGTACTTGGGATCCTTCTCGAAGCGCTCAGCCTAAGTCGGATCGTAGCCATGTCGTTCTGTGGGCCAAGGAGTTGTGTGATGAAATTGTCTTCCTAAGACCGGCTTGGCCTCCGACTTCCGAGCGTTTCGAGAAGGATCCCAAGTACGCTGACTACTGCACCATGATGGTTAAGACCCACCTGTCCCTGTCCGATGATCCCACCAAGAAGGGTGTGCCCACCGGTTGGAAGCTGACCATCCGTGACATCCTGGAGTACGGCGGCGCTAAGTTCCTGTGCCCCATGGC
>JAZNNV010000136.1:0-9530 GCA_045580465.1 Faecousia sp. | reverse complement strand
CAAAGCCCCCACTAGTCATATGCATTTTGCGTTGGAAGAAAACTTCCGCGCTGCCCAGACGGATCCTACCTATGATCCTAAAGAGATCAAAAAGCTACTCCCCTATGTTCCCCATCCGTTGCTGATTTTTGGAGGGACTTCCGCGGTTGTTCTCGGCATTTTACTGATCCTGCATAAAAAATCTTTTCAAAAGGAGAACGCAGCACATTTACAAAAAGAAGTTGACAAGTGAGATCAAAACCGATATAATAAGCGGGCGTGCTAGTGTAGCACAGTCGGTAGTGCATCTCACTCGTAATGAGAAGGTCGCCTGTTCGAGTCAGGTCACTAGCTCCAACAAAAAGCTCATCCCATTCGGGGTGAGCTTTTTGTTTTGTAGCTGAGGGCTGACTCGAAGATCAAAATGCAACAGTCCGGGGGACTGTTGCCGCCGACGGCTGGACGGAGGCGAACCTCTATTTTCGTCAATGATGAAAATGCAAACGAGTCAGGTCACTAGCTCCAGTAAAATCCCAACTCCATGTGGAGTTGGGATTTATTGTCCTTATGTGGGAAGTTCTATCACGGTATCGCCGATCCTGATGGCGGCGACATCATCGAGATTCACGGGGATTTGCCACTTGTGGCTTTTAAAGTGGGTGCCATCCGGCTTCCTTGTTGTACCTCCTGCGCCTGATCGGATCTCCTGACCATTTTTCAAAATGAGATACGCGTCTGATTCGATGTGTATTCCTTGATCGTGATAATAGGAAACACCGGCGCCCGTCAGCTCAATATTGCGGATCGTGGCGAGAGCGGTGGGCAGCTTGTCAAGAGGAACGCCGTCCTTGACAATGTAGCCATTTACTTCAGCATTCGGCAGCTCGATCCGTTTTCCACAGTTTAGCTGCACGGAGAACTGAAATTCCCATGTACCCTCAGCCAGCAGAACACTGTCCTTTGATCGTGGCTCCTGCATGAGGTTTGTCATTTTGAGCGTGACATCGCAGGGGAGCTGACGGTCAAGACTGTTATCATGAAGGTCCAGATTGATGATTGCAAGGGAAAGGATGTCTCCGTTGCCGTCCACTCTTAAAAACAGGTTTCCGGGACTAAACCATAAGGAATATTGCTTATCATGGTCATCGAAAAGAGGATCATAATCGATTTCATCAAAGCCGTACCAATGGTCTTTGGAAGCTTCCACGCCGGATATGCGGAGGAAAGCGAAGACATTGAGATCGTCGGCATAAACGGACTCCACAGTCACAGTAACACCGCTGACTGTTTGGCTGATATTGAGCTGCCGGATGCGCTCTTCAAGCAGGTCGGCGTGCTCCGGGGTGATCGTTTCTCCGGCGAGTCCCCACCAGCGGTATGCGAAATAGCTTTGCAGATCGTCGCCCTGAAACATATCTCTGCCCCAAATGTGGGAAGAGATCACAGCGCCCAACAGCAGTGCCAGCAGCAGTGCCGCCACAAGAGCGATTACGATCCGGCGACGGTAGGGGACGATCCTGATGGAATCCTCTTCCAGCTTCAGGAGGATATCGTCGTCCACATCGTTAAATGCCAGCAGGAGATCATTTGCTTTCATCGAAAAATCCCTCCTTTGTCAGATGTGCCTTCAGCTTGGCGCGGGTGCGTTTTAAGATGACGGATGTATGGTTCTCTGAGATGCGATAATACAGCGCGATGGTGGAGACTGCCTCTGCATAAAAATAGCGTCGAAGGAAGATCTTTGCTTCACGTTCTGGCAGCGTTTTGACAAAATTACGGATGCAGATACCCAGCTCCTTTGCAAGGTATTCCTGCTCTACGTCAGAATGGTTAGCAATGCATTCAGCCAGTTCGTCAAGCACCAGCGGTACTTCACCACGTCCTCGCTTGTCGGCCTGACGGGCATTGTATCGGTTCAGGGCGAGATTCCGTGTGATCCGTGCGAGAAAAAGACGGAAAATGCTTGGTTTTACAGGGGGAATGGCATTCCATGTGTTCAGCCATGTGTCGTTGACACACTCCTCGGAGTCCTGCTTATTCAGCAGGATCTGATCGGCAATTGTAAAGCAATAAGCGCCGTATTTATTCGCGGTTTGGGCAATGGCATCGGAGTCGCGTTGCCAGTAGAGCTGGATGATCTGATCGTCGTGCACAGGGGTACCTCCTTTCGATAGCCTTCACCCTATAGGACAAGGAAAGAGGGGGAATATGACAAATTTTTTCAATTTGTTTAATGATATGGAATTTCAGGAATGCCGGGATGAAGTCTGATAAATATCATCCCCACCCGGAAGGATGGGGATGATGCTGGGTGTTGCCGATCATTGCTTGGTATATGTTCCAAATGCCCATACCTCGTCATCAATTTCGGTAGGACTGTAATCGTGATGATACAGCTCGTTGATCACAAGACTGTTGGCGTTCGTGTCAAAATCGCCCCGTAAATAGAAGTCCGGGGGATAGTACATGCTGAAGGTCGTATCATAAGCGTTTTTATCGGCATTCCTGATTTTCTGATATATATCGTGCTCGATGTATAAGTAGATCGTCTTTCGATCCTCTGCAATATTAAACAAGCCCTCCACGATGGTATCGCCGTTGATGTATCGGAACAGCATATAGCTTCTGTTCATGAGGGGGATCACGCAAAAGCTTTGACCGTCCTCTGTTACATATGTTCCCTCGGGGATTCTGTAGGTGCCGTCATCAAAGATGGGTTTGGAATAGGACTGATACTCCTGATCCTCCAGCACGTATGTTCCCAGCTTATAGGGCAGCTCGCTGATCCGATAAATATGTGTGTAGACTGTGCCGTCGGTGAGACCGAGGTTTTCTTCCACGCACATAATGCTGAACTGCGTAAAGCCTTGGTCAAGGTTCTCTGCATAACAGTTGAGCCAATCCTCATTTGACTTGTCGCTGCAGGTAATGATGAAGCACAAGGGAGTCAGGGCGTCGGCGGCGGAATTGCAAGTGGCTCTGAAATTTCCACTGTACTTCAGCTCATTATCCTCATAATAGCAGACGGTCATTGCATTTTTATTGCCGTCGAAAATGAAATAGGTATTCTCGTCACCCGAAAGTTGCCATTTCCCTGATGCGGATTCCATTGCGTCGGTATATCTGATAACATTGGACTCGTTTCCCAAAAGTGAATCACAGCCCGACAGAAAAAGGGAAAACGCAACCAAAACCAGTAAAAAACCGACAAAACGATGCTTCTTCATTGGAAATACACCTCCCCGTTGATATGAAACAATTGTATCATTGTTTTATAAAATCCGCAACTATAAGAGGATGAGTTTTCCCAGAAAAAGATGAATTCCGCCTTACTTATAAAACAAACCCCATCCGATTGGATGGGGTTCATTTTATGGCGGAGAAGGAGGGATTTGAACCCTCGAAACCCTTTTGGGGTTTACACGATTTCCAATCGTGCGCGCTCGGCCAGCTACGCGACTTCTCCAAGTTTTGCAATCAGCTTGCATATAATACAACAATTATCGGTTTTTGTCAAGCACTAATTTTGCAAAATATGGCGCTTTTGCATTTACTTGCACTAAGGTTGCATTCCTGCGGACAACTTTTTTCTTCGTTTGAGTATGGGTGAGTGCACTTGAATACGAAAAGGAGGAAATTAGGATGAAAATCACGCAAAAAATCACGATCGATCTTGCCCGACATACGGCTGCCCCGGTCGTGGATGTGGTGCAGTGCGACAGTGTCAGATGGGTCAGAATCGAGCTGTTGTCCAATGGTGAAGCATGGAGGATTCCCAAGGATGCCCGTGTTGTTGTGAACTATTGCAACGCAATCGGTGAAGGTGATTCATACACAACTTTGGGCAATGATGTCATAGCATGGAGCGCAAAGAAAAATATTCTTTCCATCGCGTTGGCAGAAGAGGTATGCGCGCTCCCGGGCGATACGAAGCTGCAGGTGACACTTTTGAAGGACAGTCAACAGCTTTCTACGTTTGCCATTGTGGTTCGTGTACAGAAGCGGGTTGAGGCAAGCGACAAGCCACAACGCCCCGTGCGCAGAGAAGGTTATGTGACACCACGGATGTTTGGCGCTGTTGGCAATGGTATAACAGATGATACCGATGCCATCCGCATGGCAAGAGATGCTGCGGTTGCAGAGAATAAAGCTCTGTATTTTCCGGCAGGCACGTATCTCGTCCGCGGTCATATTGAACTGTGGAACGATTGTGAGATCTACGGTGAAGGCAGCAGAACAGTCATCAAAAAGCACAAGGCAAACAGCGAGATTCTGAAGCCCTCCGGTGCTGCGGGGACATTTACTGTGGGGCAGCAGGCATTTGTTGTGTCCGACGGCCACAAATACAATGCGGGTGACGATTTCTATTTTGGAGCGAACGCAAGAAATGTCGAAGGCATGCGCGGTCGGATCATAAGCATCGACAACAACATCATTACTGTTGAGAGCTATGGAACTGACAGAAACGGGGATCACAAAATCGAAAAGGGCCTGCCTGAGCGGCTTGTTGCATCCGTTAATGATGAAACTGCAACTGTCATAATCAGCACAACATTTCCCGTTTTCAGTGCTGTCAGGTACACGGAGGACGGGGAGTGGAATGCCCTTGGAAATGTGTATATTCACGATCTGACGATTGACGGTAATCGTCAGCAGGATGAGGCAAGCTCCTACACAGTTTCCGCAATTCAATTCGACTCACTGAAGGTTTTCAGGTCGGCGCATGAGCAGATCGCAACGATCGGCTGTGAGAATGTTTATCTTGAAAAACTGCACATTTATAACAGTCCTGCAGACGGAATCTCTGTTCAGTCGGCAAGAAAAGTATGGGTCACGGATTGTGTAACTGAGCGCTGCGGCAACGGCGTCCATCTTGGCTTCGGCACAACGGGCGCCGGTATTACCGGGTGCAGATTTATTGCTGATTGCTGTGGCTACTATGACGGAGATGGAGTCAATTCGGTATCGGTATCCGATAATCATTTTGAAGACTGCGGCAAGGGTATTGGTGGCGTTGGTCCGTGTACAAGCGGCTTGACAGTCAATGCCAATACGTTCCGGAGCTGCGACATAGGCATTCAGGCGAGCGAGATCATGAAGGCGGAGTCTGTGATATATGATCATTCTGATCAGGTTCGGCATGGCTCACCGAAAAGCAGTGTTACCATCTGCGGCAATACCTTCGATGGAGTCGATATGCATGGCACGGGCATCTCATTTACAGGCGGCGGCGCTGCCGCGGTCACGGGAAATACATTCCGTTATCTCAGCGCCGCCATGGAATCGGGTGAAACCGAGCATGTTTATATCTCCGGCAACATCATCAAAGATTGCGCAACGGTTTTGAAGATGGGCATCGCTCCTGAAACAAGAGAAGTAGATGGATCCATGACAACAGAGAGTACCTTCCTGGATAATATTGTCAGCGCTGAGGCAGACGGTTCGTCGGCATCTGTGGAGATTGCCTATGCTGACAACTTCCGTGTCGGTGGCAATGTGCTAACCGGCATTGGGGCGGCAATTGTAATTGATGAGCAAACAACAGCCGGCATCATCGATAACGATAAGATGATTCGGCACGACGAACAAAACCTCACGGAAGCACAGAAGGTGCAGGCGAGGAAGAATATTGGTGCTTCTACCTATTACAGTGCGATGAGAGAAGAAGTGGGAGCGGGGCATGATGCCATCGATGCGGCTTACATCTGGGGTCTTTATGATGCGCTGATGGCGGAGCATCCCGACAAGGTGCAGAAGAATGAAGTGTACAGCGATGCTGACGGCACTTTCACCAACTACGAGTATGTGATCTCCACTGGGGAGTATCCGACGGGCGGTCTTTATGCCGAACACTACGGAGCTGACGAGCATATCCGAAAGCCGAAGTATCTCATCCTGAGCGGTATTCACGGAACGGAGAGATGCGCCGCTCTTTCTGCGTATCGCTTTATCCGTGACGTTCTTGCCGGTCACAATGTGCCGAAGGTCTTCATGGAAAGCGCCGTCATCCATGTGCTGCCTGTAGGCACGCCCTCTGCCATCGATCTTTTTACCCGTGAAAATGGTGACGGCATCGATGTCAACCGGGATTTTGATTCCGAAGCACCTGCAAAGGAAACCCAGGCGATCATCAACTGGCTGAGTGACAATGCCGATGCTGAACTGCTTATCGATTGCCACAACAACGGCGCGATCAATGAGGTGGTCGCGATCGTTGGCATTTCTGACAACGATGCTGTGGATATGGCGAAGAAGCTCGCCCTGCAGGGCGTTGACAAGGTTATTCCGTTCTGGCGGGATGTCATCGGCTATCCGCCCGTGGAAGCACCGTATTTCGACGAAAACGGCGATACGCAGGTGGGCATCCGTGACGTGGTGTTCTCCTACTGTGCCAATTTCGATGTGGTTGGAACCTCTATCTCCTACGCATTGAATGCGCTGGGCATTCCGAGCATTACTGTCGAAACATCTGTCTATTACGGCAATTATTCGGACTGGGTGGCGGCGGAGAAGAAAACGTATCCCCCTGAAACTATCGCCGCAGGTGCGGAGGCATACGGCAACATCCTGCTGGAGATCCACGGGCAGTCTTTCTTTGGAGAGGTGAGTAACGATATGAAAACGATTGACAATAAGCTAGACACGCTTGCGGAAAGCGTGAATAGAAGCCTGAGCTTCCGCATGGAAAGCGGTGTGCTGCATTTCGATACCGATCAGGGCGTTGGTGCATCCAGTTACAAGCTCCAAATTCCTTGCACAAGCGGTGCAAAGGTGATAACGATTCGTGCGGATGATGAGACCTTTGACATCATCAAAAATCAAACCAGCGCTGACGATGGCAATTACTGGTTCATCGGTGCTTGCGGAAATGCTGCCCATTTGGTTGGCAGCAAAAGCACTTTCCGCTCTTATGCATGCCAAATGAACACGCTGAACAGCAAATGGCAGCCGACAGAAGCAGGCACGACCTTTGATAATGAAGCTTGTACGTTTGTTACTTTTGGTGTGAAGGCAGGTAACTACAACTGGTCTGCCTACTACTGGAATGAGTAAGAAGGAGGATGCGCAATGGGAGAAGTGAGTTTGTGTCTGGATGCCGGGCATTACGGCAAGTACAACCGCAGCCCGGTTGTACCTGAATTCTATGAGTCGGAGTTCAACTGGAAGCTCCATCTGCTGCTGAAGAAGTATCTGGAGGAATATGGCTTCAATGTCACGATCACAAGAGAGCGTCAGGCTGAGGACATGGATCTGTACGAGCGTGGCAGACGCGCCAAGGGACATGATCTGTTCCTCTCCGTCCATGCCAACTGGGCGGCGCGTGAAAGTGCTGATTATCCCGTTGCCTATGTTCCCATCAACGGCAGCGGCGATGAGATCGGCAGGGTTTTGGCACAGTGCGTCCGTGAGGTCATGGGTACGCAGGAGGAAGCCATGATCCAGTCGAAGAAGTCCACCAAGGGCAACTGGGACTGGTACGGCGTTATTTATGGAGCGAATGAAGTAGGTGTGCCGGGCATCATTCTGGAGCATAGCTTTTACTCCAACAAGCGCAGCGCAACGTGGCTGATGGATGACGGCAATCTCGACAAGCTGGCTCGCGCCGAAGCCGCGGTGCTGGCGAAGCACTACGGCTTGGAAAGAAAAGAGCCCGAGCCGGAACATTGGTACAGAATCCGTAAGAGCTGGGGTGATGCCGCCAGCCAGAAGGGCGCGTACAAGAGCCTTGAACTGGCAAAAGAGAATTGCCCTGAAGGTTACTACGTGTTCGATTGGAAGGGTGTGGCTGTTTATCCGACAGAAGCCGAATACACCCAAAAGCAGTTTGTAATGGACATTCAAAATGCGTTCGGCGCGGCTGTGGATGGCATCGCAGGGGCGGAAACACTGGGCAAAACAGTAACACTCTCGGCAAGGAAAAACAGCTTCCACAAGGCTGTGAAGTACGTGCAAAAATGGCTTGCGGAGCTTAACTATACAGAGGTAGGGAAGGCGGACGGCATCGCCGGTCCGAGATTTACAGCCGCTGTGATCCGTTTTCAACAGGAAAATGATTGCATCGCCGATGGCGAAATTACTGCGGGAAATAAAACCTGGCGCAAGCTGCTGGGGATGAAGTAAGGAGGAATGCCCATGGATCTGGAGCATGAGCGCAGATTGACATCGGTGGAGCAGCGGTCGAAGTCCAACACGCACCGCATCGAAAAGCTGGAAAGCTCCACCGAAGCGATCAACAGACTTGCCACATCCATGGAAGTAATGGTAAACAAGCAGGAGCAGGTAGCTGAGACGGTCGAAAAGCTCGATTGCAAGGTTTCCTCTCTTGAAAACAAGCCGATCAAGCGCTTCGATGGCCTGATCGATAAGATCGTCTGGTCGGTGTGCGCAGCTGTGATCGCCTTTTTGCTGTCACGGATCGGACTTTGAATGAAGGGAGGGATGATGATGGATTTTGGTGCGATTATGAACAACACCTCGACGATCATGTTGATTTTGGCGGCTCTTGTATTCAGTGTGAATATTATCGTGGAGGTCATTAAGAAGGTTTTTGCAAAGATCCCCACAAGCTTGTTGGCTATGATTGTGTCGCTGGTGATCACAATGGTTGCGTTTTTGGCATGGGCAGGATTTACAGCCTTTGCGGTGAAATGGTATCACATTGCCGGCGTTTTGATCCTCGGGTTGTTTGTTGCGTACGCGGCGATGTTTGGGTTCGATAAATTCAAGCAGGCGCTTGCAAAACTTAAAAATTATAAGTGATACGAAATCTCCCGGACGGTCTGTTCGGGAGGTTTTTGTTTGGTATTGCTTCAAAAAGATTTGGAAATACTTGCACAATGGCGAATTTGGTGGTATAATACTCATAATTATATTGGGAACGTACGTGCAAGGAGAAAATATGAGTCAGCCGCAGTACCGATTAGAGGGTATCGTTCACACACGCAGCGAGGTCATGGAGGACTTTGAAGGTCCGCTGGATGTGATCTTTCTGCTGCTGAGTAAAAACAAAATAGAGATTCAGGATGTATCGATCACGGCGATTCTGGAACAGTACCTTGCTTATCTGGACGAGATGAAGCGTCTTGATATGGAAATCGCCAGCGAGTTTATCACGATGGCATCCCATCTGATGCTCATTAAGACAAAAATGCTGCTTTCTGCGGCAGAGCAGGAGGAAGCACAGACGGAGCTGGATATTCTGCGCCAGTCCCTGATCGAGCGTCAGCGCAAGGAAGCAATCGAGCAGATCCGCATCGCAGTGACGTGGCTGGAACCGAGAAATGAGATCGGTCGGTGTCTGTTTACCAAGCAGCCTGAGCCACTGAAGCGGGATCAGACGTACCGATACCAGCATGATCTGAATGATCTGATGCTGGCGCTCAATGACATTTCCGAGCGCAATCAGAAGCGGCTGCCGCCCTCGACGGTCAATTTTAAGGGCATCGTCGGTAAGGAGCGCTATCCCGTGACCCGTAAAGCCACGGAGGTTATCCGTCAGCTGGTGCTGCGGGGCGTGGAGAAGCTCAGAAATCTCTTCAAGGGCAACCGCA
>JAZNNV010000135.1:0-9705 GCA_045580465.1 Faecousia sp. | reverse complement strand
CAGTTCCCCGCCCCATCCGACCCGTGGATTTTTATGCACTCGATCAAAAATGTCATTGCGCTCTGTAACACGCTCCTACGATGGGAAAGTAAACGGCGGCAGCAGGCAGCCGCCCTACAGTAGGAAACGTCACCACAACCATGTCATTGCGAGGAGCCGACAGGCGACGTGGCAATCTCCTGCCACGATCTGCCGATATGCAACACGCCCCTACGACGGGAAATGTTCACTGTAATATTTTGTGCCGTCGGCGGCAAGCCACATGGCTTCGGCGCCCGCTTTTTCCAAAAGCGCCTTGCCCTCGTCGAGGGGCAGGACGAACAGCGCCGTGGATAGGGCATCCGCCAGCGCGGAATCCCCGCAGACCACCGTCACCGCGCGCCACCAGGCGGCGGGCTGCAGGGTGTCGGGGTCGATGATGTGATGGTATTTCTTGCCGCCGATCTCCACAAAGCGCTGATAATCGCCGCTGGTGACCACGCTGCCCGTTGACAGCGGGATCGTATGCAAAAACGAGCCGCCGTCGGGGTTTTGTACACCCACGATCCACGGCTGATCGCCCCGCTTTGCGCCGGTGGCGCAGACGTTGCCGCCCACGCTGAGCAGCCAGCCCCCGTACATACTTTCGGCGACCTTCTGCGCCGCCCAGCCCTTGGCAATGGCACCCACATCAAGGCGCATATCGGGGTCTGCGAGAAAAACCGTGCTGTTTTCCCTGTCGATGATCAGCTTGGAAATATCCGTATGCTGCGCCGCTTCGCGCAGTGCCTGGTCAGAGGGCAGCACCTTTGTTTCGCGGGCATGATGCCAAAGGGAAAGCACGCTGCCCATGGCAACATTCACCCGCCCCTCCGTCAGCGCATAATAGTCAACGCAATCGGAAAGCAGTTGGGTGATGGCGCTGTCCACCGCCACGGGATGCTGTCCTGCGGCATCGTTGACGGTTTTGAGGTTGTTGATGCCCTCGTATTCCTTATAAATATCAAACAGCTGTTGGTACTGCTTCAGCTGTTCGTATACCGCCTCCGCCAGCTCGTTGAACGCCTCGCGATTGGATGCAAAGCCCGACACCGTGGTCACGGTATCAAAAAGATCCGTCCACGTCACGGAAAACTGCACCCATTTGGGTGCACAGCCTGCCAGCAAAAGCACGCAAAGCAGCAGCGCAAGCACTTTTTTCATACCGTCACCCCCTCGGATGCTTTTATTCTAGCGACGCGCGCTCGGCATGTCAAATTTTTTTCACAGTACGTACATATTTACAGTTCGTTCATTGACTATATGGCGTATTTTTGCTATTTTATAAATAGAGTAAAAGAAAGGAGGTAACAATATGGCTGCACTTATCTGGCTGATCCTGATGGTCGCGTTTTTGTTTATCGAGGGCAACACCGTCACGATGGTCTCGCTGTGGTTCGGCGCAGGTGCGCTGGCAGCACTGATCGCCGCGCTGTGCGGTGCGCAGCTTTGGCTGCAGGTCGTGATCTTTTTCGTCATATCCATTGCACTGCTGGCTGCCCTTCGTCCGCTGGCACGGAAATATTTCACACCCAAGCTCACCGCCACCAATGTGGACGGCGTCATCGGCTCTGTGGGCATCGTCACTGCGGACATCGACAACATCGCCGCTCAGGGTCAGGTCAAGCTTGCTTCCATGGAGTGGACCGCAAGAAGCTCTTCCGGCGATCCCATTCCCGCCGGCACGCAGGTTCGCGTGGATCGGATCGAAGGCGTGAAAGCATTTGTTTCCCCCGTGCAGGTGGAAACACCCGTATAATACAATTCAGGAGGTAAAATTATGGATCTTTTCATCATTGGCGCAATCATTGTCATTCTGCTGATCATTGCCATTTCCAACATTTTCGTGGTGCAGCAGTCCCGGGCTTACGTTGTGGAGCGTCTGGGTGCTTTCCACAAGGTGCAGGGCGTTGGTCTGCACTTCAAAGTCCCCTTTATTGACCGCATCGCCCGCCGCGTTTCCCTGAAGGAGCAGGTGCTGGACTATCCGCCCCAGCCCGTGATCACCAAGGATAACGTCACCATGCAGATCGATACCGTGGTGTATTTCCAGATCACTGACCCCAAGCTCTACACCTACGGCGTCGAGCAGCCCATGGCTGCCATGGAGACCCTGACCGCCACCACTCTGCGTAACATTATCGGCGATCTGGAACTGGACCAGACCCTGACCTCCCGCGACATCATCAACACCAAGATGCGCGCCATTCTGGACGAAGCCACCGACCCTTGGGGCATCAAGGTCAACCGCGTGGAGCTGAAGAACATCCTGCCCCCCGCTGACATCCAGTCGTCCATGGAAAAGCAGATGAAGGCAGAACGCGACCGCCGTCAGGCAATTTTGCAGGCAGAGGGCCAGAAGAAGTCCGCCATCCTCATCGCAGAAGGTGAGCGGGAGTCCGCGATTCTGCGCGCGGATGCGGAAAAGCAGGCTGCCATTTTGAAGGCAGAGGCGGAAAAGCAGGCTGCCATTCTGAAGGCAGACGGTGAAGCCCAAGCGATCCTTGCGGTGCAGAAGGCACTTGCGGATGCTTTGGCTCTGCTGAACGAGAAAGCACCCAACGATCAGGTTCTGAAGCTGAAGGCGATCGAAGCCATGCAAACGGTCGCCAACGGTCAGGCAACCAAGATCATCATTCCCTCCGAAATGCAGGGTCTTGTGGGTCTTGCCAACGGCATCGTGGAAGGCACGAAGCAGTAAAATAAAGGCCCCCTTGTGTAAAGGGGGCTGGCAAAAATCTCTGATTTTTGACTGGGGGATTGTAACAGATCGATCCTTTACAATCCCTCCGTCTTCGCCTGACGGCGAATCCACCTCCCTTTGCACAAGGGAGGCTATATTCCCTGCATAAGAGGTAACATCATGGCAAAAGAAGAGAAACGCTTTGTAAAAATTTATTCTGACGGAGCCTTTGGCTCCAATGAGATCTGGGTCGATACCAAGACCGGCGTGAATTATCTGTTCCACGCGGCAGGCTACGCAGGCGGCTTGACGGTGCTTCTCAACCGGGACGGCACGCCTGTGGTCTCCCCTCTGCCGCTGAAAGAGGAGAAATAAAATGACATTTCTATCGCCCCTGAGTAAGGAAGGATACTTATACCAGCTGCGCCGGCAGCTGCGTCCCTGGACCGACTTCGGTCAGGAGCGGTATTCCGGTTTTGTCCTCGGTAATTTTTTCTGCATCACCCACTATTCGGGACTGGAAGTGCATTACGGCAAGTTCTTTTCGTCAAGAAACAGCGCCATGGGTTTTGTGACGAAGCACGGTGATGAGACCCTTGTCCGTGCCATCACCACCTACGGTCATTTTGACTTGTCCTGCACGATCGGTTGGTTTCTTTTTGCCCTGCTGATGTGCTTTATAACGGGCGGAGTTGCTTCACTGACGGTTCCGCAGGTCTATTTGACTGCCGCCGGACTCTCTCTGTTTATCTGTCTTTCCAGCGCCTTCGGTCACTGGATGGTAGAGGAAAGCCGCAACAACATGCTGGAGCTGCGGGCGCTTTTGGAAAACCCCAGACCCTTCTGGGCAGACGAGGAAGAATGCGAATAAACAACAAGGGCGTGCCGTTTGGCACGCCCTGAAAGGCCCCCTTGTGTAAAGGGGGCTGGATTTTTCTTCGCGCAAGCGGAGAAAAAGACTGGGGGATTGTCATGCTTCGATGCACAACAATCCCTCCGTCAAAAATCAAAGATTTTTGCCACCTCCCTTTGCACAAGGGAGGCTTTTTCATCTCAGCAGGAAATACACCAGCACCGCGGCACCGAGGACGATGCGGTACACACCGAACACCGAGAAGCTGTGCTTGCGGACATACTCCATCAGTCCCTTGATCACCAGCAGGCTCACAATAAACGACACCACGCAGCCTACGATCAGCACGCCCAGCTCTGTGCCGGACATCTGCACGCCCTCAAGGACATACTTCAGCAGCTTCAGCGCGCTTGCTCCGAGCATCGTCGGGATCGCCATGAAAAAGGAGAACTCCGCACCTGCGGCGCGGCTGACACCGAGGATGATCGCGCCGAGAATCGTCGCGCCGGAGCGGGATGTACCGGGGATCAGGCTCAGACATTGGAACGCGCCCATCAAAAGGGCGGTCTTGTAGTCGATGGCATCCACAGAGGTGATGCGGAAGGAGCGCTTTTGATTCCACTTTTCCACAAAGAGGAACGCGACGCCGTAGACGATCAGCATGATGGCAACTACAATATAATTATACAGGTGTTCATCCATCCAGTCGTCAAACAGCAGACCGATCACCGCCGACGGGATCACCGCCACCACAACCTTGAACCACAGTGACCACGTGCTTTTCTTTTCTTCGGCAGATTTCGTCAGAGCGAAGGGATTGAGCTTGCGGAAAAACAGCACGATGACCGCGAGGATCGCGCCCAGCTGGATGACCACCTGAAACATTTCGTAAAAGGCTTCGCTGACGTCCAGCCTGACAAATTCATCAAGCAGTATCAGGTGTCCCGTGGACGACACGGGCAGCCATTCGGTGATGCCTTCCACGATGCCGAAGAGGATCGCTTTGAGTATTTCGATCATAAGATTGCTCCTTTCTGACTAAGCCTTCCCCTCGGGGGAAGGTGGCAGCCCAACGGGCTGACGGATGAGGGTTATTAACTGTAAATTTGTGTAAGTCTTCGGCAATGCGGAAATCTTGTTTCTTTCTCCCGCATTCCTCATCAGTCACCGCCTTATGGCGGCGACAGCTTCCCCCCGGGGGAAGCCATTTTTGTTTTCTTACATTATACATGCCCCACAGGGCATTTGCAAGGCGATCGGGGCGCACTTTTTATAAATTGTTCACGACAATCGGGAAAAATGTGCTATAATGATAAAAAAGTATGCCGATACCCCAAACAGCATACAAAAGGTAGGGCGTGCATTGCACGTCCGCAACATATTTTATTCAGGAGGTAAAACCATGGCTGTTTCTGTTCTGATCGTGGAAGACGACCGCAATATTGCGGAGCTTCTGCAGTTATATCTTGAAAAGGAAGGCTATGCCGTCACCATCGCCGCCGACGGCGGTCAGGGTCTTGAAAAATTCCGCGCCATCCAGCCGGATCTGGTGCTGCTGGACGTGATGATGCCCGTAATGGACGGCTGGACTGTCTGCAAGCTCATCCGCGCCGAATCCCAGACCCCTATCATCATGCTCACCGCCAAGGGCGAGACCGACGACAAGGTGCAGGGTCTGAAGGCAGGTGCTGACGACTATGTTACCAAGCCCTTCGAAATGAAGGAGATCCTCGCCCGCGTGGAAGCGGTCCTGCGCCGCAGCGGCAACGCTTCCGTGGAAGCCAAAGCCCGCCGCCTTGTCTACGACAAGCTGATCATCGACATGGTTGCTTTTGAGCTGACGGTGGACGGCAAAAAGGTAGACACACCCCCCAAGGAGATGGAGCTGCTTTACTACCTCGCCTCCTCTCCCAACCGGGTCTACACCCGCAATCAGCTTCTGGACGAGGTCTGGGGCTTTGACTATTTCGGCGACAGCCGTACCGTAGACGTCCACGTCAAGCGACTGCGCGAAAAGCTGGAGGGCGTTTCCCAGCAGTGGTGCGTCAAGACTGTTTGGGGTGTCGGCTACAAATTTGAGGTGAATTAAGGAGATTTCTTATGAAATCCACATTCAGTCGGTTGTTCACAACGCTGGTGCTGATCCTGCTGGCAGCCATGATCCTGATCGGTATCACCTTTGGCTGGCTTTTTAACCGCTATCTGACCCAGCAAACCATCTCGTCCCTGAAAAATGACGCACAGGTGATCGCCCAGCTGGTCACGGCAAGTCACTCTGACCAGAATCTTTCCGATCAGGACTTTTATGTGGCACTGACCGTTGCCGTCAGCGTATCCGGCGCTGACGCGGTCATTTGTGACGCAAACGGCACGCTCCTGCTGTGCGGCTCCGCGCCCATGGGCTGCGAGCATGTGGGACTGAAGCTGGATCAGCAGTATCGGGACAGGGTCTTCTCCGAGGACGGGTGTGTGGACACCGGTATGATCAAAGGTCTTTACACCGAGCGCCGCTACGTGATCGCGCAGCCGGTGTACGACAGCCGCAGCGGCAGACCTCTCGCCATCGTGATGGTGTCGGCACCCATTGACGTTGCCATCACCATGATGAGCCAGACCTCCGAGGCTTTCTTGGCGGTCGCGATCCTTGTCATCGTTCTGTCAGTGGTTCTGCTTTTGGTGTTTCTGCGCCGTCAGTCCAAGCCCCTGCGTCAGATGGCAGCCGCTGCCCGTGCTTTCGGTCACGGCAACTTCGGTGCCCGTGTCCAGACAGACAAGCACCACACCGAGGAGCTACAGGAGCTGGCGCTCGCCTTCAATAACATGGCATCCTCCCTGGAAAAGGGCGAAAACCAACGTCAGGAATTTGTCGCCAACGTCTCCCACGAGCTGAAGACGCCCATGACCACCATCGCAGGCTACGTCGTCGGCATTCTCGACGGCACAATCCCCCCGGAAAAGGGTCGGCAGTACCTGACCCTCGTGTCCAGCGAGACAAAGCGTCTGAACCGGCTGGTACGCAGTATGCTGGACATTTCCCGTCTGCAGGAGCAGGGCGGCTTCCCGGAGGAAAGCAAGACCCGCTTTGATCTTTCGGAAATTGCCGGTCAGGTGCTGATCTCCTTCGAGCAAAAAATCAACGACAAACGGCTGGATGTGCAGGTAGCGCTTCCCGACCACCCGGTCTTTACCCGCGCCAATCAGGACGCGATCACCCAGGTGATCTATAATCTGGTGGACAATGCAGTGAAATTCTGCCCCGAGGGCGGACAGCTGGGTATCACCGTCCGGGAGGGCAACGGAAAGCTGTACCTTTCCGTCTCCAACAGCGGCGAGACCATCCCGCCGGAGGAGCTGTCGCTCCTTTTCGGGCGTTTCCACAAGCTGGACAAGAGCCGTTCCCAAAACCGGGACAGCTGGGGTCTGGGACTTTACATCGTGAAAACGCTGATCGACAGCCACGAGGAGAACATCTCCGTCACCAGCATCAATGGGTTGACCACCTTTACCTTCACCCTTCCGCTGGTGCTGTAATCTCATTTCAAGAGGTCATTTTATGGACAATCGCAAAAAATCCTCCCCTGAGCCGTGGGATGATCACTATTATCAAACCGGCTCTACCCAGCCGCCAAAAAGCCGCGCGGGTCTGATCGCGCTGGTGCTGATCCTTGGCATCGCGCTGATCGGAACCCTTTCCGCGCTGGGCGTCCTGCGGATTCAGGTACAGCTGTCAACAGACAGCAACGACGCGGTGAATTTCACCCCCTTTGATCCTACCGTTGTCTCTCAAACGGCAACCGATCCTTCCGAAACAATCATCGCGCCCACGGGCGATGCCTCGGTGCAGATCAAGCCTTCCCCTGACTCCATTTTGAACGTTCCCCAGGAGGGCGGACTTGGTCTGCAGGAGATCTATGCCAGGAACATCCCCTCTGTGGTTTCCATTTCCTGCACTCTTCCCGGCGGAAGCTCCAGCGGCACAGGCGTGGTGCTGACAGCGGACGGCTATCTGGTCACCAACGCCCACGTGATCGAGGACGCGGTCTCCATCAGCGTCCTGCTCACCGACGGACGCACCCTCAGCGCCCAGCTGGTGGGTATGGATACAGTGTCGGATCTTGCGGTTTTGTATGTCAATGCCAATGATCTGACCCCGGCAGAATTTGGCGACTCCTCCCAGCTGAAGGTGGGCGATGCGGTGGCAGCCATCGGCGATCCTCTGGGCGTGGAGCTGCGGGGCACCATGACCGACGGCATCGTCTCTGCCATCAACCGGGACATGAACCTCAACGGCAGGACGGTCACCCTCATTCAGACCAACGCGGCGCTGAACTCCGGCAACTCCGGCGGCCCGCTGATCAACTGCTACGGGCAGGTCATCGGCATCAACACCATGAAGATCGGCGCGTTTTCCGACTCGGCAGGTGTGGAAGGTCTTGGCTTTGCAATTCCCTCCGTCACCGTCAAGGAGATCGTGGATCAGCTGATCCGGCAGGGCTATGTGTCCGGCAGACCGGCACTGCCCCTTGACGGCGAATGGGTATCCCTTTTCAATCAGCAATTCAGAAGACTCCCCGCCGGTCTTTATATCACCCAGGCACCGGCAGACAGCGTGATCTCTACCCGTGATATTCTGCTGCAGATCGATGGGGTGCGGGTCACCAGCGAGGATGAGCTGAATGCCGCCCTCTATCAGCATCAGGTGGGAGATACCGTCACCCTGACCTTCTACCGCAGCGGTAAGCAGTATACCACCACCATCACCCTGACCGAAGCAGGGAAATGATCTAAAATTATAAATGAACCGCAGGGGCATGATGCGCCCCGCAAACCGCTCATAAATCGTAGGGCGGGCGCTTGCTCCCGCCGGATATTTTGCAGATGCAAAATATCGCGCCGTCAGGCGCAAATTCTGTAATGGAACAACTGCGGAATATCCGCCCATCGAGGTCGGATATTCCGATGGCGGGAGCAAGCACCCGCCCTACAATAATGACCTGATTCCCTCGACTCCGTACGTGGATGTGCAATGCACGCCCCTACGACCGAAAATGCCACAGAAAGAGGTAACCCATGGAAGCACTTTATTCCAAAACCTTTGAAATATCCCCCGATGCCACCGATCGGTTCGACCGGCTGAAGGCAAGCTATCTGCTTCGCTATCTGCAGGAGGTGGCGGGGGATCACAGTGCCCTGCTGGGTACAGACCGGGCGCAGCTGATCCGGCGCGGTCTTTTCTGGGCGGTGCTGCGCCATCGGGTGCAGATCACCAGACTTCCCCATGCCGGCGAGCATATCCGTGTGGAAACATGGCCCATGCCCACCACCCGCACCGCCTACCCCCGCTCCACCATCGCCTACGACGAGGGGGGTAACGAGGTGTTCCGCTGCATCAGCCTTTGGGTGCTGATGGATGAAAAGACCCGCGCCATGGTGCTGCCCGGCAAGAGCGGCGTGGAGGTCTCGGGCATGCTCCGGGGCTGCGAGCTGACCGTCCCCGGCTCTATGATGCCCCGGGAAATGCAGGAGGTGACAACGCGGACTGTGCGCTACACCGATCTGGATGTGAACGGTCACATGAACAACTGCCGCTATCTTGACTGGGTGGACGATCTGCTGCCCAGTGCCTTCCACGAACACCACACCATCCGGGAATTTGCCCTGTGTTATCTGTCGGAAATTCGCGAGGGAGAGACACTTGACCTCCACTGGGAGCTTTCCGAAGGCGCGGTGCTGAGTGTCGAAGCGGTGCGCTCCGAAAACGCCGAAGCAAGCGGTCACAGCCGCGTTTTTTCGGCGAAGCTGGAGCTGCAAAGTGGTGTTCTGTAAACCGATCGACGTTTTTTTCGTTTTTTTCGCAAAAGGAGATTTCAACAGTCCAGCCCATGCAAATCCTTGATTTGCATGGGTTTTTCACACCCCGTCCTGTGGAAAAGGCTGTGGATAATGTGGAAAACTCCCTTGCCGCCGATGCAACCCTTCGACGGATTTTTCACCACTTATGTAAACCTGATGTTACGTCACAAAATGCTTCTCTTGCGGACGTGCAATGCATGCCCCTACATTTGAATTGTATCCGTAGGGCGGCTGCTTGCTGCCGCCGGATATTTTGCTCCTGCAAAATATCGCGCCGCAAGGCGCAAATTCTGCAACG
>JAZNNV010000134.1:0-5256 GCA_045580465.1 Faecousia sp. | reverse complement strand
CTGCTGCCGTGGCGGGCAAGAAGACCACCGGCAACGCAGCCAAGGGCGGCTACGATGCTCCCGTGGGCGTGCGTCCCTTTACCATGTACCTCGCCGGCGGCGATTGCTCTGAGGCAGAGCTGCTGCAGAAGGCGGGCGAGGGCGTGTATATCAACGACCTGAGCGGTTTGCACGCAGGCGCAAATCCCATCTCCGGCGACTTCTCCCTGCAGAGTGCCGGCTTCCTGATCCGCGGCGGCGAGAAGACGGACTTCGTCAAGTCCTTTACCGTGGCAGGCAACTTCTACGATCTGCTGAACAAGATTACTGCGGTTGCCGACAATGTCACCCTGCCCAGCCCCTTCGGTTCTACCACCTTCGGCGCACCCAGCGTGCTGGTGGAAGACCTCTCCATCGCAGGCAAGTAAAAAACGATCCGACCCCTTTCCCAAGGGGTCGGATTTTTTATGGAATAAGGACGGGCTGTGACGAATACGGTAGACCGGAGGTGGGATTTTTGATTCCTGCGATATGGCTGGTACTGAGCGGTCTGCTTTATTCCCTGCAGCTGTCTTCCGGCAGCTTTCCAAAGCCCCTGAGCGCAAAGGAGGAGCAACACTATCTGCAGCTTGCCGCCAAGGGCGATCTGGAGGCGCGCAACATTCTGGTGGAGCGCAATCTGCGCCTTGTGGCGCACATCATGAAAAAATATTATGCCCAGACCTCGGATCAGGAGGACCTGATCTCCATCGGCACCATCGGTCTGATCAAGGGCATCACGACCTTTGACGCATCCAAGGGGGCAAGGCTTGCCACCTATGCCGCCCGCTGCGTGGAAAATGAGATCCTGATGTATTTCCGGGCGCAGAAAAAGTCCAGTCAGGATGTTTCGCTGTCGGATTATATCGAAACGGGGACGGATGGTGCGGCGTTGTCTTTGATGGAGGTGGTGGCGGAGGAGGAAGATCTTTTCGAGTCGGTCTGCGCCCGTCAGCGCTCGGAGCAGGTACGCCGTGCGGTGGCGGAGCATCTGAAGGGGCGGGAGAAGCAGGTCATTCTCCTGCGCTACGGGTTAAACGGCAATCCGCCCCTGCGGCAGCGGGAGGTGGCGAAGCTTTTGGGCATCAGCCGCAGCTATGTATCACGCATCGAAACGAAGGCGCTGGGAAAGCTGCAGAAGGTCTTATCCGATGACGAATGAAACCGCAGACCGGCAAAGGGTCTGCGGTTCGCTACAGAAAAATTAAATGCGCTTTTCCGTCAGCTCCCACGGGGAGGAGAGGGTAAATCTGCCGGCGTTTTCGCCACGCAGGGTGACCTCTGCCTTGCCATCCGCCCACGTGATGTCCGCCCGGACGTTGTAGGGCAGGCAAAGACCCTTGACGCTGCCGGATGTCCAGCGCGACGGCAGCGCGGGCAGGACCTGCACCTTGTTGCCGTGGACCTGCAGGAGCATGTTCATGATCACCGCGGGGATGCACAGATTCGCATCGATCTGGAAGGGCGCTTTGCCGCCCCACGCAGCGTCCCGGTAATCGAGGAACGCATGACCGCAGAAGAGGGTGTTGCCCTGGGCGCGCCAGTCATTGTGGCAGGTGAAGAGATTCCGTCCCACGCAGGCACGTGCCAGAATTTCCACGGCATTAAAGGCTTCGTCGCCCTCGCCGAAGCGGGTGCGCAGGCAAGCCATGTGTCCGAGAGACCAGCCGCCTTGTGCGTTCAGACCCACGATCAGGCGGGCATCCACCGCTTTGTGGCATGCCTCCAGCATGGGATGGTCAGGACCGATCTCCGTGCCGGGGAACAGTCCGTAAAGATGGGACAGATGGCGGTGGCTGGGATTTTCCGTCAAACCCGGATACAGCCACTCCCGCAGACAGCCGGTTTCGGGGTCTGCCTCGTAGGGGGGCAGCTTACTCAAATAAACCTCCCAACGTGCCACGTCATCCTGACAAATGCCCAGATGCGTGCAGCCGGTGATCAGGTTGGAAAACAGCTCCCGGGCGAGCATCACATCCATGGTGGCGTTGACACCGATCAGAGAACTCTGTCCGTCACTGGGGACGTTTTCGGGAGAGATCGACGGCACAAAGAGCGCCGTTTCGCCGGAAAAGTCCACGAAATCCTCGTAAAACAGCGCCGCTTCCCGCATAAAGGGCAGCGCCCGGTTCTTCAAAAATGCATCGTCGCCCGTATAGCGCCAGTAGTCAAAGAAATGCTGGGCGATCCACGCCGCGCCGCCGGTCCAGCAGGGCCAGATGTCGCGGTTGGAGGAGGCATAGCCGCAGATGGTCTGGGAAACGGACATCAAGATGCCCCGCTGACCGAAAATGCGGCGGGCATTGTCCTGAAAATCAGGCACGAGGGATTCATAGTAGTCGAACAGCGACAGCATCATCTCGTTCAGACCGCCCATAGGCGCCTGCCAGAAATTCATTTCGATGTTGATGTCATTGTGGAAGTCGCTGTCCCAAGGGGGAACGCGCTTGCCGTTCCAGATGCCCTGCAGATTGGGGGGCATCGCGCCGGGACGGCAGCTGGAGATCAGCAGGTATCTGCCGAAGTGGAAAAGGCGCAGCACCAGCGCATCCAGCATTTCCGGATCGTCCAGTGATTCCAGCAGATGCTCGTTGGTCCAGGGCATGGAGTCGATGCCGTTGAGGGAGAGGGTGACCTGATCCATCAGCGGCTGATGCAACGCCACATGGCGGGCAATCAGTGTTTCGCAGTCGCAGGAAAGGGTCTTCAGGTGCTGATAGCAGGCTTCTGCCTGATCCGCAACCGGCTCGAGGGCATAGGCAAACAGCGCATAGGTGGCGTTTTGCAGCTTGCAGGCGCAGCCATCCCATGTGGCTGCTTCACACTTGGCATCCAACAGCCGCAGCGCACCGCTGAGGGCATAGGTTTCAGGTGCCATGGAAAAAAGTGTGCCATCTTCTTGCGCAATGCAAACAAGTTCGCCATCGTCTTTGCAGCCGGTTTCCGCTGCAAGCCGCAGGTCGGTGGGACGCTCCAGCCTGACCTCGATGATGAGAGCATCATCTGCACGGGAGGAAAAGATCCGGCGGCAGACCCCATCGGGACCATCCCGGAAGGAGAGGGTATCGATGCCGGTGGAGAAATCCAGAACGTGGGTATACTTGGTACACATGCCGACGGTTTCGGTGTGTAGCTGCAGGATAGGACCGGGCATGAACGAGCCGAGGCGGGCGCGCTTTCCGAGCCGCTCGTACCATGCCTTATGCCAGAGGTCGCCGGCTTCATCCCGCTTTCCTGCCAGAAGAAGGGCACGGAACTGCGGAAGCAGGTCTGCCATTTCCGGGGCAGGGATGCGCTCCGGCTGCTCAAAAAGCTTGCAATGGTTGGTCTGCAGAAGCTCCTCACGGGGGTGCCCAAAGACCAGCGCACCGATGATTCCGTTGCCAACGGGAGTGGCTTCCTGCCAGCGCAGCACCGGCGAGCCGACCCGCATGGAATGGGGCGAAAGCTGTTGTGTCATAATAAACCCTCTTTTTGTGTAGTTTGAGGTTATTATACCATCGTTTCTTCACAAAATCAAGAGAGGGTATGAACAGATAAAACGGGCGGCAATAGCCGCCCCTACGATTAGAAACGCCACGATGGAGAGTGTAGGGCGGCCCCTTGGTGCCGCCATTACAATATCGATAGGTTTCATGGCGGGAGCAAGTACCCGCCTTACAGTTTTGCTTTCAAACGGATCATCAGGATATAGAGAAGGCTGCTCAGCCGATTGACAGCGCGCAGAAGATCCTGCCGCGTGGCGCAGCCATCCCGGTCTGTGAAGGCTGTTACCGCTTTCAGCTCCGCGTCCCGTGCGGCACAGCGGCAGAGGTTCAGCTGCGCCATCGGTGCGCCGTCGGATGCGGTTGGCATGAAGTGGGGCTGACCGTAATATTCCTGCGGACGATGGCTGCGGCTGCGCTGCTCGTCGGATGTCAAGCCGCACAGCTTCTTGTCCGGGATCGGCTCGTTCAGCACCTCGCAGCGCAGGAGCAGCCGCACAAAGCTGAGAATCTCCTCAAGGTCTTTTTGCAGGGAAGCAGGCGCAATTAGTTGACATAATATCAGGTGCGCTTCCAGCGTATCGATCGCCCCGCGGAAAGCGATGCGGGGGTGGTTTTTGCACACCAAAACATCGCCGTTCAGGTGGGTCATATGCTCCGGCTTTTCCGTGACGAAGCCGCCCCCAAGCAGTTTATACTGCTCCGGGCGCGCCTGCTCAGCCGGCAGGATCGGGATCTTCTCCCGGGTCAGGAAATCCCGGGCAGCACTTGTGAGCTGATCGTTTTTTCCGAGGAAGAAGATCCGTTTGCCGTCACGGTTGCGCAGATTTTCCCGGACATTTTGCTCCGTGTAGAGCATTATGCCTTGGTGTTAGAGCCGGTGCTGCGGCGATCCTTGGGCAGGATGGCACCCACCTCGGTGTGGGGGCGGGCGATGACGTGGACGGAGACCAGCTCGCCCACCTTTTCGGCGGCTGCCGCGCCCGCATCGGTGGCAGCCTTGACTGCACCCACGTCACCGCGAACCATCACGGTCACCAGACCGCCCCCAACCTGTTCCTTGCCGATGAGCTGCACATTGGCAGACTTCACCATAGCGTCCGCTGCCTCAATGGCGCCCACAAGTCCCTTTGTTTCGATCATACCCAATGCATTGGTGTCCATATAATTTCGTCCTTTCATGGTTTATCCTTCCACCGGCCTTGCGGCCACTTCCTTAACTGCTTCCGCAAACGCGGCACAAGCCGCTTCGCAGGCACTTTGCGTTCCCGACAGCAGCCCACCGCCGAAATTGGTTTCACTGGGCGGCACATACAGTTTACATAACATCACATCTGCCGCTTTCAGCGCTGCATCCATGGCATACATTCCTTCCAGCGGCGGGGCAATCAGATAGGCCAGGCCCATACCCGGCCGGACGCCTGCTTCTTTCGCCAGGAACGTGCCTGCACTGGCAACAGTGTGTGCAAGATACGGCACATTATTCGTCTGCTCAAAGCCCAGCCGCCCCAGGGCAGACAGGGCTGCTTCCATGCCGCTGCGGACTGCACCGGGGGTTCGCCCTGCCAGAATACCGATGACCTCGCCGGCATTGGGAGTAGATGCGTTGGCTGCACCTGCATAAAAGCTGCGGCTGTAAGCCACCTGCACCTCTGCCGCTTTGGTGGCTGCATCCAGGGCAATATAGGTGGCATCATCGCAGTCCGTCGTGATCAGCGCCAGGGATGGATAGCCTTTCGGCACCTGCAACGCC
>JAZNNV010000133.1:0-20837 GCA_045580465.1 Faecousia sp. | reverse complement strand
CCAAACTCACCGCCATCGGTAAAGCGGGTGGATGCATTGACGTAGACCGCCGCGCTGTCGACGCAGGCTGTGAACACAGCGATCGCACCATCGTCTGTGGCAATGATCGCTTCGCTGTGACCTGTAGAATGCTGCGCGATGTGGGCGATCGCTACATCGACACCATCCACGCAGCGCACTGCCATGATGTAATCGAGGAACTCTGTGTCAAAGTCCCGCTCCCCTGCTGCTTCGCCGGGGATGATGGTTGAAGCAAAGCTGTCGAGTTTCATAGCAACAGGCTGTGTGCGCTCGCACACCAGCTTTTTATGAAGCATCGGAAGAAAGTCTGCAGCGATCTTTTTGTCGACCAGAAGGACTTCCATGGCATTACAGACGCTGGGGCGGCTGGTTTTCGCGTTTTCTACAATGCGGCACGCCATCTGCAGGTCAGCACTTTCATGGACATAGACATGGCAGATGCCCGTACCCGTTGCGATACAAGGAACAGTCGCATTCTGCACGCAGGCGTTAATGAGACCCGCACCGCCCCGGGGGATCAAAAGATCCACAAAGCCGTTTGCCTTCATCAGCTTGGTCGCGCTGTCACGGGAGGTGTCCTGCACCAGATTGACAGCAAAAGGCGTAATCCCCGCCTTTTCCAGTCCTGTCCGCAGCGCGTTGACGATGGCATTAGCAGATCGGAACGCTTCCTTACCGCCACGCAGAATGCAGACATTGCCGCTTTTCAGCGCAAGGGCAGCTGCATCGGAGGTCACATTCGGACGGCTCTCATAGATGATGGCGATCACGCCCACGGGAACGGAAACCTTTTCGATTTCCAAGCCGTCCGCGCGGACGGTCTTGCCAAGGGATCTTCCCACAGGGTCAGGGAGCTTCGCAACAGCCCGAATGCCGTCAGCCATACCCTTGATGCGCTCCGGCGTCAGGCGCAGGCGGTCAAGCATGACCGTCGAGATCGTCTCCTTTGCTTTTTCAATATCCGCAGCGTTGGCAGCAAGAATTGCGTCCTGCGCATCCATCAGCGCATCAGCCATCCCTTCGAGGGCAGCATTCTTTTGGGTAGTTGTCAGCTGAGAAACCGACAGCTTCGCGTTTTTGGCATTTGCAAGCATCTTTTCCATATCATTTCCCCGCAAAGGTCGTACCGACCGATTTTCCCTCCATGATCAGATAGAGGTTTTCAGGCTGATCGCCGTTGGTGATGATCATCTCGCAGCCGCAGTTCATACAAATTTCAGCTGCCTGAATCTTCGTTGCCATACCGCCCGTTCCCTGATTGCCCGCACTGCCGCCGGCAAGGGCGCGCACAGAATCATCGATTGCCGTGATCAGCTGGATCAGCTTCGCATCCGGGTCTTTATGGGGATCGGCGGTGTAAAGACCGTCAATGTCGGAAAGCAGCACCAGCTTGTCTGCCTTGACGCACTCGGCAACGATCGCCGCAAGGGTATCGTTGTCACCGATGACGATCTCGTTGGTGGCGACAGTATCATTCTCGTTAATGATCGGAATGGCATCCAGCTCCAGCAAACGAGTGATCGTATTGCTGAAATTCTGATGACGGATCTCATTCTTCACGTCATCGCCCGTGATCAGCAGCTGACCGACAGTGTGATTGTATTCATTGAAAAGCTTATCATAGGTATACATCAGCTCGCACTGACCGACAGCGGCAGCAGCCTGCTTTGTAGGAATATCGGCAGGTCGAGTGCGAAGACCCAGCTTGCCCACACCCATGCCGATGGCGCCGGAGGAAACAAGGATCACTTCATTTCCAGCATTCTTGATATCGCTGAGAATCTTACAAATATTCTCAACCCGGCGGATGTTCAGGTGTCCCGTAGGATGGGCAAGGGTGCTTGTACCGATCTTGATAACAATACGCATAGCGATCACTCCGTTCTTTCTCTGAAAGGTATAGTGCTATTATATATGTTTTTGAGCGATATGCAAGTGTCCACGGTGAAAAAATAAAAAGTTATTTTTATCTATTGACTTTATCACATTAAAGTGTTAAAATGCACGAAACGAAAGGAGTGTGTCACATGCTCAAATGCAACGATCTTGACTATTTGTTTGAAGCGATCCTGACAATGAAATCTGTAGACGAGTGCTACCGCTTCTTTGAAGACATCTGCACCATCAAGGAGCTGCAGTCCATGGCGCAGCGGATGCAGGTTGCCAAGCAGCTCAGCGAGAACCGAAACTATCTGCAGGTGATCGAAGACACTGGCGTCAGCTCCGCCACCATCTCCCGGGTCAATAAATGCCTGCAGTATGGCAATGGCGGATATAAGCTGGCGCTTGACCGGTTGGCAGGAGGAACGAATAATGAATGAGATCATGAAAAGTGAAGAGCGCATCATTTTCGCTCTGCGTAAGCTCTACAAGCAGTACGGCTATCAGCCTTTCAAAATGAGCCGGTTTGAGGAATACGATCTCTATGTCCGAAACAAAGACTTCCTGATCGCCGATCAAGTCATCACCTTCCCCGACCGCAGCGGCAAATTGCTGGCGCTCAAGCCGGATGTGACCCTCTCCATCATTAAAAACGTGCAGGACGAACCGGGTCTTGTCCAAAAGCTCTATTACAACGAAAATGTCTACCGTACTGACAAGGATTCCCATGATTTCAAGGAGATCATGCAGGCTGGTCTGGAATGTGTCGGTGATCTTACAATGCTTGACACCGCTGAGGTCGTGCTGCTGGCAGCAAAGAGCCTTGCGGTCACAGAGCTTCCCTTCGTGCTGGATATTTCTCACATGGGACTTCTGAACGCGATCTTTGCCGGCAGCGGCATCAGCGACGAGGGTAAAGAAAAGGTCCTCACCTGCCTGAATCAGAAAAATATCCATGACCTGAGCAAGGTCTGCGCGGATTACGGATGCTCTGCCGAGGCAGCAAAGCTGCTCGAAACCCTTGCAACACTTTGTGGATCTTCGGATGCTGTTATCCCGGCGCTTGAGAAGTGCCTTTATACATCAGAGCAAAAAGCGTTTCTTGATGAACTCAAAATGATCTGTCAGCTGATCGCAGCGGAAGGCTTCGCAGGCTGCGTAAACATCGATTTTTCCGCAGGAAGCCACATGAAGTATTATTCCGGAATCGTCTTTTCCGGCTATCTTGAGGGCATCCCCGCCGCGGTGCTTTCCGGCGGACAGTATGATTCCCTGCTGCGCAAGATGAACAAGACCAGCAAGGCTGTTGGCTTTGCGATTTATCTGGATCTTCTGCAGCGGGTGCTATCCAAGCCCCAGATCTATGATGTGGACATCGTGCTGCTGTATGATGATTCCGAAGAACTGAGCGACGTGATACAGATCGCATCGGCACTTCGTCAAAATGCATCGGTACTTCTTGCGAAGGAAGAGCCAAAAAATTTGACCTATCAAAAACGCATGAAGATCAAAAACGGGGAGGCTGTGATCATCCATGAAAACTGTTAATATCGCACTTCCCAAGGGACGCCTTGGCGAGAAGGTCTATGAGCTGATGAAAACTGCCGGCTACCCCTGCCCTGAGCTGGAGGCGGGCGGCAGAAAGCTGATCTTTGAAAATGCGGAAAAGTGCGTTCGCTATTTCTGGGTCAAGCCCTCGGACGTTGCCATCTATGTGGAGCGGGGCGCTGCGGACATAGGCGTTGTGGGCAAGGATATCCTTTTGGAATACGAGCCGGAGGTATACGAGCTTTTGGATCTGAACATCGGCAAATGCCGCATGGCGGTGGCGGGAAAGGCGTCTTTCCGTGACAGCGCAGTCCACACCCTGCGCGTTGCAACCAAGTTTCCCAACATTGCCAAAACCTACTATGCAGCCAAATGCCGCGACATCGACATCATCCACCTCAACGGCTCTATCGAGCTGGCACCGATCCTCGATCTGTCTGACGTGATCGTTGACATTGTGGAAACGGGAACGACCCTGAAGGAAAACAATCTCGAGGTGTTGGAAACCATCGTACCCATCAGCGCACGGCTGATCTGCAACATCTCATCCATGAAATTCAAGGCGGAAACGGTCAACGCCATCCGCACCAGTTTAGAAGCACAAGTGAGGCAAGGATCATGATTCCTATCTTAAAATACGGGCAGGTCAGCAATGACGAGATCTTCGCCCGCGTCAATCCCACCGCAAACGTTTCTGACGCCGTATCTGCGATCATTGCGGACGTCCGGCAGCGCAAGGACACAGCGCTTTTTGAATACACCATGCGCTTTGACGGCGCTGACATCGATGCCTTGGAAGTCACGCAGGAAGAACTGGATGCCGCGTTTGCTGCGGTTGAGCCGCGATTTCTGCAGATCCTTGAGAACGCAGCTGCCAACATTCGTCAGTTCCACAGCCGTCAGGTACGCAGCTCCTTTCAGTACGAGCGGGAGGGTGTCATCCTCGGTCAGAAGATCACACCCATCGAAAATGTGGGCATCTATGTTCCCGGCGGTACTGCTGCCTATCCTTCTACCGTTCTGATGGACTCCATTCCTGCGAAGCTCGCAGGATGCCGTCAGATCGTCATGGTCACGCCTCCCGGTAAGGACGGCAAAATCCCGGCAGCAATTCTCGCAGCAGCGAAGATCGCAGGTGTTGACCGGATCTTCAAGCTGGGCGGCGCGCAAGCGGTTGCAGCCCTCGCCTACGGCACGGAATCCGTCCCCAAGGTCGACAAGATCGTAGGCCCGGGAAATGCCTATGTGGCAGAAGCCAAGCGGCAGGTATTCGGTATCGTCGCCATTGATATGATCGCAGGACCAAGCGAGATCCTTGTGATCGCAGATGGAAAGTCGAACGCTTCCCATGTGGCGGCAGATCTTCTCAGTCAGGCAGAGCATGACAAGAATGCAAGTGCCGTTTTGGTCACCGACAGCGAAGCCCTCGCCCTTGCAGTGCAGCAGGAGATCGAAGTCCAGCTTTCAGCGCTTCCACGTCAGGAGATCGCCCGGGCATCCATTGACAACAATGGTAAAATCATCATTGCGGAGGATCTTGAGAAAGTCATTGAGATCGCAAACGAGATCGCGCCGGAGCATTTGGAGCTGATGGTGGACGATCCCTTCGCTTATCTGGATCAGATCCGCAACGCGGGCTCTATCTTTATGGGTCGCAACTGCCCCGAGGCGCTGGGCGATTACTACGCAGGACCGAACCACACCCTGCCCACCAGCGGCACAGCGCGGTTCTCCAGTCCCCTTTCCGTTGACGATTTCATCAAAAAGAGTCAATTTTCCTACTATACTGCTGACGCGCTTGCCGCCTGCGCCGCCGACGTTGCCTATTTTGCGGGCAAGGAAGGTCTGGATGCCCACGGCCGCAGTGCAATGATACGAATTGAGGACACCAAATGAGTCAATATTTCGATCCACGCTACGCTTCTCTGGAAGCCTATGTCCCCGGTGAACAGCCCCGGGACAGAGCGTACATCAAGCTCAACACAAACGAATCCCCCTACCCCCCTGCCCCCAGTGTCTGCAAGGCACTGGAGGGCGATGTGATCGAAGACCTGCGTCTTTATTCCGACCCCGCCTGCCGCAGACTGAAAGAAAAGCTTGCAGCGCATTACTACGTGGACGCGGATCAGGTTTTTCTGACCAACGGCTCTGACGATATTCTGAACTTTGCGTTCATGGCATACGGTCACTTGGGCGCAGCCTTTGCGGACATCACCTATGGTTTTTATTCCGTATTTGCTGCGCTGCACGGTGTTGACACAACGATCATCCCGCTGAAAGAGGATTTCACGCTGGATCATCAGGATTACCTCGGACTGAACAAGCTGATCGTGATCGCAAACCCCAATGCACCGACGGGAATCCCTATTCCCTTGAACCGCATTGAGCAGATCGTCAAAGAAAATCCCGATGGAGTTGTGGTAATTGATGAAGCTTATGTTGATTTTGGCGCTTTTTCATGTTATTCTTTGATTGATAAATACGACAATCTTCTTGTCACCCGTACATACTCCAAATCCCGCTCTATGGCAGGTGCGCGGTTGGGCTATGCATTCGGCTCTAAGAAGATCATCGAGGATCTGGAGAAGCTGCGTTATTCCACAAATCCCTACAACGTCAATTCCATGACCCTGAAGCTGGGTGAAGCAACGATTGATGAGGACGATTATTACATGGATAACTGCCGCCAAATCATGCTGACCCGGTATGACACGATGCAGGCACTGCGGGAGCTGGGCTTTGATGTGCTTCCCAGTAATGCAAACTTCCTTTTTGCCAAATCGCCCTCAATCGGTGGTGCGGAGCTTTACACAAAGCTGCGTGAAAACGGTATTTTGGTGCGCCACTTTAACAAGCCACGGATTTCCGATTATTTGCGCATCACCATCGGCACAAAGGAGCAAATGGAAACCTTTATCTCAGTCATCAAGCAGATCCATCAGGAGGTTAACTCATGAGAACAGCGAACATTCAAAGAAAAACGGCAGAGACCGATATTACGCTCACGTTGAACCTTGACGGTTGCGGTATCTCCAATATCGAAACCGGCTGCGGATTTCTCGACCACATGCTGACGCTGTTTGCCTCCCACGGAAAGTTTGATCTTGAGGTCAAATGCGTTGGTGACACCAAAGTAGACGACCACCACACCGTTGAAGACATTGGCATCTGCCTTGGTCAGGCATTTTCCGAAGCCCTCGCTGACAAACGGGGTATCGTGCGCTACGGCAATTTCATCCTGCCTATGGACGAAGCGCTGATCATGACTGCTGTGGACATCAGCGGCAGAAGCTACCTTGGCTACGGCTTGACCATTCCCAGCCAGAAGATCGGCACTTTTGATACAGAGCTGGTGGAGGAATTTTTCCTTGCTTTCACCCGTCAATGCCCCATGAGCCTGCACATCCAGCAGCTGGCAGGCAAAAATTCTCATCATATTGTTGAGGGCTGCTTTAAATCCGTGGCGCGCAGTTTGAAAGCGGCGGTTGCCATTGATGCGGCATACGCAGACCAAATTCCCTCGACAAAAGGAGTACTCTGATGATAGCAATCATTGATTACGGTGTGGGAAATCTCTTTTCCCTCTGCTGTTCCTTTCGTGCCATCGGTCAGGATGTGATCGTCTCAGGCGATCCCGCGGTGCTTGAAAAAGCAGAAAAGCTGATCCTGCCCGGCGTGGGCGCTTTTGAAGATGCGATCGCGAAGCTGAGAAATTCCGGGCTTGATAAGCTCGTTCTGAAGAAGGCAGCGGATGGTGTCCCTCTCATGGGCATTTGCCTTGGAATGCAGCTGCTGTTCGAAAAGAGCTACGAATACGGTGAACACGAGGGTCTCGGTCTTTTGAAGGGGCAAGTCGTTCCCATGCCCGGATTGCTGCCTGCCGGTCTGAAAGTCCCCCACATGGGCTGGAATCAGATCAGAAAGACGAAAGACAGCAAGCTTCTGCAGCATGTGGATTCCGGCGATTTTGTCTACTTCGTTCATTCCTATTTTGCGATCAACTGTGGGGATAGTGTCGCAGCGGTGACCGATTACGGCATTGCAATGACTGCCGCTGTGGAAAACGGCAACATCTTCGGCTGCCAGTTCCACCCTGAAAAGAGTGGCGAAGTGGGTCTTCGCATCCTCAAAACATTCTGCGAGCTTTAAGGAGTCAGCATATGTATCTATACCCTGCAATCGACCTTTACGAGGGAAAAGCTGTCCGGCTTTATAAAGGCGACTACGATCAAATGACAGTTTACAGCGAAAATCCCGCTGAGGTCGCCAAATCCTTTGAGTTATGCGGTGCAACACATCTGCATCTGGTGGATCTGGAAGGCGCCCGTGATGGCACAACATCCAATTTGAGTGTTATTCAAAAAATCCTTGAGCGGACAAAGCTATTCACAGAGGTCGGCGGCGGCATCCGCAATCTGGAAACTGCAGAGCGTTACCTTTCCTTGGGTGTTGACCGGGTGATCCTCGGAACGGCTGCCGTTCAGGACGAAGCATTTCTGAAGCAGGCGCTGGCGCTCTACGGCGATCAGATCGCCGTCGGCGTTGACATCAAAGACGGCTTCGTTGCCATTCGTGGCTGGACGGAAAAATCCGATCTTACCACCGAAGCCTTCTTTGAAAAAATGCAAAACCTCGGTGTGAAGACCATCATTTGCACCGACATTTCCAAGGACGGCGCGATGCAAGGCACAAACCGTGCGCTTTATCAGCAGCTGTCCCAACAATTCCAAATCGATCTGATCGCATCCGGCGGTGTTTCCTCCATGGATGACATTCTCGCCCTGAAAGAAATGAAGCTGCACGGCGCGATCGTCGGCAAAGCATATTATACCGGCGCGATCGATCTCACAGAAGCACTGGAGGCAGTAAAATAATGATCACAAAGAGAATCATCCCCTGCCTTGATGTCAGAGACGGCAGAGTGGTCAAGGGGACCAACTTCGAAGGGCTGCAGGACATCTCCTCCCCTGTGGAGTTGGCAAAATATTACAGCGAGAACGGTGCGGACGAGCTGGTATTTTACGACATCACCGCATCCAGTGAGGGTCGACAGCTCTTTTCCGACGTTTTGAAGGATGTCGCAAGCAACATTTTCATTCCCCTGACTGTCGGCGGCGGCATCAACACGGTAGAAGATTTCGACCGGGTGCTCAAATGCGGCGCGGACAAGGTCAGCGTCAACTCCGGCGCGATCAAAAATCCCGAACTGATCACACAAGCCGCCAGAAAATACGGCGATCAATGCGTGGTGCTTTCTGTAGATGTCAAGCGCGTAGACGGACAGTTCCGCGTCTTTGCCAAGGGCGGACGGGAGGATACAGGCATTGAGGCAATCTCGTGGATCGTTTCATGCGTCAAGCGGGGCGCGGGCGAAGTGGTCCTCAACTCCATCGATACCGACGGTGTCAAAAAAGGCTTTGACCTTGAGATGCTGGAGGCAGTCACCAATGTAGTCGACGTTCCCGTGATCGCATCCGGCGGCGCGGGCTGCGCGGAGGATTTTGTGGAGCTTTTCCACACGCTTCCCAAGGTTGATGCGGGACTTGCCGCATCCATCTTCCACTTTGGTCACGTTCGGATCCCCGAACTGAAACAACTGCTGCACAAGGAAAACATTTCTGTGAGGTTATAAATTATGATCGATATTACTTCCCTGAAATTTGACGAAAAGGGTCTGATCCCGGCGATCGTCGTGGATGACGAAACCAACAATGTTCTGACCCTTGCCTATATGAACGCCGAAAGCCTTGCCATTTCCATGGAAAAGAAGCTGACCTGCTTCTTCTCCCGCTCCCGTCAGGAGCTGTGGCTTAAGGGTGAGACCAGCGGCAATTATCAGCATATCATCTCCATCACCGCAGACTGCGACAATGACGCACTGGTGGTGCGGGTAAAGAAGGACGGTCCTGCCTGCCACCTGGGTACTGATTCCTGCTTCAACAACTTGCTTTTCGGCGAAGAATCCGACAAATTCAAGCTGGAATCCCTCTATCAGCTGCTTTTGGGGCGCAAAAAGGATCTGCCGGAAGGCTCTTATACCACCTATCTTTTCCAAAAGGGTCTGGATAAGATCCTCAAGAAGGTCGGCGAAGAAACCACTGAGGTCATCATCGCCGCCAAAGCGGAAGACAAGGCAGAAACCGTCTATGAGATCGCGGATCTTACTTACCACGTCCTTGTCCTGATGGCACAGGCAGGTATTACCGTTGAGGATATCCGCAGCGAGCTTGCCAGCCGTCATGTCATCGACCACAAGGTCAAGCAGGAAAAGATGACCAAATAATGAAAAGCGGCATGCGAAATGCCGCTTTTTATTATTGATGCTTCATTTGCCGCAGGAAACAAATAACAGCAACTACCATTGCAAGAATGGTGTAAAGAACAACCGGAACAATGTGTGCGCTCCAACGTTCAAAATCACCTGCAACCAATGCCCGCTCCATTTCTACTGCATGCACAAACGGAAGAATATTGGCAACCTTCTCAAACACTCCGCCAACAAGCTTCAGGTCAAACCACACGCCGGAAAGCCATGCAGACAAATTGGTAAGCAGCGCACCGCAAACGCCTCCAACCTGCTTGACGCGCAAAATACTGCCGCACACCAGTCCCAATGCAATGTTGAAGACAGCCATCGGAATGATTCCAACCACTGCGTATAGGATATTGACACTGACTTTCAGTCCCAACGGGATCGCAAACAGATAGCAGATCACAGTCTGTCCGAGGGCGATGGGCAGGATCGAAAGCATATACCCCATGATAAAGTCAAATCCCTTGAGCGGTGTTGTGTACAGTCGTTGCAGAAACGCACTTTCCCGGTCTTTGGCAACCAATGTTGCCGAAAACAGTGTCATAAACGACAGTCCAAACACGGTAATGCCCGGTGCCAGTCTGTCGATTTCAAACAGTTCTACCGGTATATTGGTCTGTATTGCGCTCAGAAGAAGCAGCAGGATCAACGGAAAACCCAGACCAAAAGAAAGATTGATTGGATCGCGCAGAATCTCTTTGGCACATCTTCTTGCAAATGTCATCATTCTCATCAGTCTCCCTCCTTTATGATCGAAACAAACGCAGCCTCAAAATTCTCTGTTCCCGCGCGGCGGTTCAGCTCTTCCACCGTACCTGCAGCAAGTAATCTGCCAGCTCTCATAATGCCGATGCGGTCAGAAAGTGCCTGTGCTTCTTCCATATAATGGGTCGTCAGTACAATGGTCACCTTACCCTTCAGCGCACGGATCGCCTTCCACAGATCATGTCTTGCAATCACATCCAACCCAAGGGTCGGTTCGTCGAGAAACAGAATTTGCGGCTCGCTGATCAATGCCATTGCAATGCTGACCCGACGCTGCCAACCGCCGGATAATTTACCGGCTTTTCTTTGCAGAACTTCACCCAGTGCGAATTGCCCGGAAAGCTCTTGAATTTTGTGCTTTGTTTTTTCCTTTGAAAAACCGTGAATACCGCAAATCAGCTCCAAATTCTCCTTTACGGAGAGATTAGGCGCAACTGCCGTTTCCTGCGGGGACACGCCAATCAATCGCTTCACCTGCCCCGGCTGTGCCGTAATGCTGTAGCCGCCAACAAATGCATCCCCGTCCGTTGGCTTTGTCAGGCAGGTCAGCATCTTGATCGTTGTGGTTTTACCCGCGCCGTTGACACCCAACAGTGAAAACAATTCCCCCTGTCGTATTTCCAAATCAAGCTTGTCTACAGCAGTCAGTTTTTTGTACCACTTCACAAGCGCGACTGTTTTGATTTCCTGCATTTTGTTATCCTCCTTTTCATTTGCAATAGCATCATAGCAAAAACTGTGCAGGAAATGTTGTTTTTCACCTGATCGGTTATTATTTACTCGTCATCGGTATAGATGTAATTGTCTTATTTCCTTTTCGTTTTTGCTCAAAACAACTGCATCTATTGATTTTTTCGCTTTTTTGTGATATGAATACGTTATAAATCACGAAGGAGCAAAATTATGGAGAGAGATTTGGTTTTGTTCGGTATCCACGTCGGTGAGCATTCCTTTGAGCCTGATCAGATCATCGCGGAGATCAAGGATCGTTGCATCGATTGCGGGCATAATTTCGTCACCATACGCACCCCCATGGGCAGAGAAGTTCCGCAGGAGTATTTCCTTCAGTGGGCACAGTATTTGGCTGAAAACAAGATTTATTTTCTGTTCCTCTACACCATCCAGTTCGCGCCTGAAGGAAAGGAAAACCATTTGACCGCGGAAACCATCGCCAAAATGCGCCAGATCGCCGGCGAGTATTACATCGGCGACCTGCTGGGTGAGGTGGGCAGCAATTATGCCTGCAAGTGGAAGCACTACTATGACGACAACAAGGAGGGCTTTGTCCCCGCCACCGACCTGCCTGACATGAAGTCTTGCTATGACAATTATCTGATGGTCATGAGCAAATGGATCGACATTGAAAAGCGCTACGATGTCCCCTCCATCCTCTGTGTAGAAGCAACGGCGCTGCACAAGTACAATGCAACCAGCGGTGTACAGATCCCGGTGCTGGAGCTGATGTGCGGTCACCCGGAGATTTTGACTTCCGTGACACGTGGTGTTGCCCGCGCGACGGATGCACCCATGTGGGGTACGTACCTTGCCCACGAATGGTACGGCGGCTTCCGTCACGAGGACACGCTCAAGCGCAAGCGCATGAAGGTAGCGATGCGCTATGCCTATCTTGCCGGCTCACAGCTGTTCTGCCTTGAAAGCGGCGACGAATCCATCGCTTCCTTCGGCTATTCCTTCGACAAGGATCACGAGATCTGTCGGGAATACCGGGACGAATGGGCAGCCTTCAGTAAATTCACCCGTGAGGATGTCCGTCCTGTCGGCGGTCCGAAAACAAAGGTCGCCATCGTTCAGGGCAACTACGACGCTTGGGGCAGCTGGGGCGGCAGCTCCGTCTGGAATCAGTTTGACCGCCGGGAATGGGGTCACGGGGAAGCAGAACACAGCTGGCGCTTGCTGGAAGATGTGTACACCAAGCGTCCGTGGTGCGACATCTCCAACTACGGAAACGAAGACCTGAGCAACTCCCCTGCTTACGGCATCTATGATGTCATTCCCGCGGAATCCTCTGCGGAAACCTATCAAAAATACGACTATGTCATTTTCCTCGGCTGGAACACCATGACAGACGAGATCTACGACAAGCTAACCGCCTACGTGGAAAACGGCGGCAAGCTGCTGATGACTGCCGCACATTTGAATTACTCCCCCCGCCGCGACGGAGAAAGAATTTATCCGTCCAATGACAAACTGGAAAAGCTCTTCGGCTGCCGTTTTACAGGAGAAGCCACCTGCACCAATGCCGGTATTAAGTTCCATGCCGACAGCCTTTCCGGGCTGCTCTACCCCGGCACAAAAAATTTGCACACCGACCCCATCTACTCTGCAGGCTATCTGTCTTGGCTCGGCACTGCGCTTACCACCGGCTACGATGTGGGTGTCACCGCTGAGGATTTTGAAAACGATGCTGTGGGCATGACCGCTGTCATCGAAAACAAGCTGGGCAAGGGCGTTGCGATCCTCGTGGCAACAGAAAACTATCCCGGTCATCCGGCACTCAGCCCGCTGTACCGTGCCATCATGGGCGAGATGCTCACCCACAGCGCAAGATGCTGCGATATCAAGGTTCTCTCCTCCGATTCGCTGCGCTATGCGGTCTACGAGAACGGAAAGATGTATCTGTTAAATACGGACTTTGATATGCCGATCTTCGTTCGCATTCTCCACGGCGGCGCGGCTCACGAGCTGACGCTGCAGCCGATGGAGCTGAAAACCTTTCAACTTTGAGGTAAACTATGAATTTTAAATCACTGCTTCCCATTTGGAGCAAGCTGACCCCCGCCCAGCAGGAGCGGATCAAAACCTCCATCGTTCCCCGTACCCTCGGAAAGGGCGCGGTGCTGCACAACGGCTCTGTGGATTGCGCCGGTCTGGTGCTGATCCAATCCGGGCAGCTGCGTGCGTACATTCTTTCTGAGGATGGTCGCGAGATCACGCTCTACCGCCTCTTTGAGCAGGATATTTGTCTGTTTTCCGCCTCCTGCGTCATGAAAAGCGTCCAGTTTGAGATCATGATCGCTGCAGAACGGGAATCGGAGGTGCTGATCATTCCGCCTTACATTTTCAAGCAGATCATGGAGGAATCCGCCGCTCTCGCCAACTATACAAACGAGCTGATGGCGACCCGTTTTTCCGAGGTCATGTGGCTGATCGAACAGATCATGTGGAAGAGCCTTGATAAGCGCCTTGCGGATTTCCTGCTGAACGAGGCGACTTTGGAAAACTCCAACACCCTGAAAATTACCCACGAAATGATCGCCAATCACCTTGGCTCAGCCCGGGAGGTGGTCACCCGGATGCTTCGCTATTTCCAGACAGAAGGCTACGTCAAACTGACCCGTGGATCGGTTGAGATCATCGATCTTGCCGGCTTGGAAGCCCTTTCCGACACATAACTGTAACGCTCCTGCTGCGGCAGGAGCGTTAAATTGCTTTTTGACTTGAAGTTATTGGCATATGGTGGTATAATAAAGAAAGAAATTTGTTTTTGGAGAATATCTATGGTTATCAATCCTTTGATCATAGCAGATACCGTAATGCTCCCTGAGCTGCGCATGACCTTTCAGCATACACTTGCAGCATTGCTGATCCTTCTGTTTGTCCTGATCGCAGGCTTCATTGCGCTTATGGTGATCGGCAACCGGGCAAAGACAAGACAAAAGCGCAAGCTTGTCCGTAGGATCAAGACCCCGGTACTGTTGCTTGCGGTCGTTGTTTTTGCTTTTGTTCTGTACTGCGCGAATCGGCTGAATTCGATGGACACCCAGCAGCCCGATCCCTCGGAGAGCACCCAGCCTTCCGTTACGGAAACATCCCAGCCGCCTACAACCGCTCCCACAACCGAACCCACGACTGAACCGACTACGGAACCGACCCAGCCTTCCCTGCCCGGTGATGCCGCTTATACGGACAAATCAAATCCTGCCAACTGGGGCGTTGACTGGGAGATCATCTACAATGACTCTGTTGTGGATGCTTATCAGCGGGAGGAGAATATCCATTTCGCTTCCAGCGGCTCGTATTTTGATTTTGCCGGTGTGGCAGCCTTTCGGGGCGGCAATTACCGTCAGGGTGCAACCTACGGCACGGCAGTTGTGACGGAGGAAAAGCTGGAAAGAATTTGGGAGCGTGAGATCTCTGCCCTGCCCAAGTCCCCCTCCGCCGGCGAAGGCTTCTGGACCGGCGCCGGTTGGACAGGTCAGCCGCTGGTGGTCAAATGGGATGATGAAATCAAGCAGATCATGAATCTGTACCCCGAGAAAAAGGCAAAAGCTGATCTTGTGGAGGTCATCTATCCCACTCTGGACGGTCATATCTACTTCTATGACCTGGAAACCGGCGAATACACCCGCGATCCTCTGTTCATGAACATGGCGTTCAAGGGTTCCGGCATGCTGGATCCCCGTGGCTGGCCCATCCTCTATGTAGGCTCCGGCGATATGAATCAGGACTGGGAGTATCCCAGAATGTTCGTCATCAGCCTGATCGATTTCACAATTCTCTATGAATACGGATACGAGAAGGACTTCAATTTCCGCACTTGGCGCGCATTTGACTCCTCACCTCTTGTCCACGCAGAATCCGACACCCTGATCTGGCCCGGCGAAAACGGCTTGATCTACACCATCAAAATGAACACCAGCTTCGACAAGGCTGCCGGTACGATCTCCGTCCACCCGGACAAGCCGGTCATGACCCGTTATCAGACCGACTTCGAGCGCACCCTCGGCTATGAAGCAAGTGCTGTCATCGTTGAGAACTATCTCTATCTCGGCGATAACGGCGGTATATTCTACTGCGTCGACCTGAACACCATGGAGCTGAAATGGGCGCAGTTTATCCACGACGACCTCAACGCCTCCCCAGTCTTTGAATGGGGCGATGACGGAAACGGCTATCTCTACGTCGGCACGTCTATGGAATATTCCGAGGGAACGGTCTACCTCTACAAGCTCAATGCGCTGACCGGCGAGATCCTTTGGGAAAAGACGATTACGGATGTAGTTTACAACAAATCAGTCTCCGGCGGCGTACTGTCCTCCCCGCTTTTAGGCAAGGAAGGCACAGACCTTGAGGGCATGATCATCTTCCATGTTTCCAGAACGCCTGAGTCCTGGACGGGTCTGCTGATGGCGCTCGACTGTGAAACCGGCGAAGAGATCTGGACAAAAGAAATGACCTACACCTGGAGCTCTCCCGTTGCGATCTACACGGAGGATGGCGCCGCCTACGTTGTCATCTGCGATGCCGGCGGAAATGTCCAGCTGCTTTCTGCAAAGAACGGCGAGACTCTCCACAAAATCTCCATTGAGTCCAACACGGAGGCCTCCCCCGTCGTTTATCAGGACACATTGGTTGTGGGCACCCGGGGACAATGGGTCTACGGCATTAAGATCACCTAAATATCAAACAACCGGCCGAATATTCAGCCGGTTGTTTCCTTGCACAGCGGAAATACATATGCTATAATGGTCAAAATAACTTCATGGAGGTAGTTTCATGGAAATGGTATTACTAACAGCACTGGGTGTCGGCGGCGCGACCGTCATCGGTGCGGTCATCGGATTTCTGTTCAAAAATATTTCCCACAAGTTCAGCGACATCGTCCTTGCATTTGCCGCCGGCGTGATGCTCGCCGCGGCGGTGCTGGGATTGATTTTGCCCTCTGTGGAATACGGCGGAAAATTCGGGCTTTTGATCACTGTTGCAGGCATTTTTGTGGGTGCGATCTGCCTGAACCTCATTGATAAGGTCGTTCCCCACATGCACAAAATGGTCGGTGCAGACATTGAAAAGCACGACAGTAATGCAAATTTAAGCAAGGTTTTGCTGTTTGTGACCGCCATCGCCATTCACAATCTGCCGGAGGGCATCGCCGCCGGTGTCAGCTTCGGCTCGGATAACGTATCGGAAGCGTTGATCATCGCAGGCGGCATCGCTCTGCAGAACATCCCCGAGGGCATGGTTATCATCGGACCCATGCTGGCTGCCGGTATCTCCCCAAAACGCACGTTCCTTTGCGCACTCGCCACAGGACTTGTGGAGGTGGTCGGCACGCTCCTCGGTTATTTTGCCGTCACCATCGCATCTGCCATTCTTCCCTTTGCGCTGGCATTTGCCGGCGGCACGATGCTCTATGTCATCAGCGACGAGATGATCCCCGAGACCCATGCCCACGGCTCAGAGCGTGGCGCAACCTATGCACTTTTGGTCGGATTTTGCGTGATGCTCGTCTCCGATGTCCTGCTCGGATAAAATTTTACAAAAAAATTTTTCATTCATGCAATAAAACGGCATTCTAAAAGATTATTCGGTTGAAAGGAGTGAGGCAGATGGCACTGTTACAGCAAAATACCCTGCCCCCATCCGGGACGCTGGATGGTTATATCGACCGAATGGCCAAAGGCGATACGCAGGCTCTGGAACAACTGTACCGGGCGGCTGCCCCCGGTGTCTATGCCTACGCCCTTTCGATTTTGAAAAACAGTCACGACGCTGAGGATGTTTTGCAGGAGACCTTTCTTAATGTCCACAACAGCGCAGTTTCCTACCGCTCTCAGGAGAAGCCAATGGCTTGGATCCTGACGATCGCGAAGAATCTGTGCTTCAAGCGGCTCAAGGAGCTTCAGCGCGCCGGCACGACAGCTTTTGACGTGTTCACATTGGTCGATAACAAAGTATCAACGGATGACAAGCTCGTGATCGAGGCGTGTATGAATGTGCTGACCGATGAGGAACGGCAGATCGTCGTACTCCATGCGGTATCCGGCTTCAAACACCGGGAGATCGCAAAAATGCTGTCGCTGCCGCTGTCGACTGTGCTTTCAAAATATCACCGGGCTCTCAAGAAAATGAAAGCCAGCCTGTAAAGGAGTGGAATGCCATGAACAACCGAAAACTGCAAAAGAAAATACGGCAGGCCTTTACGAACGCAACTCCCGACCTTGCCGAAAGCATCGCGGTGGAGTCTCTTTTTACCGACAAGCCGGAGACTAAAAAGGAGCTGCCGCCCTCAAAACCCGTCCGAACTCCCATCCAATTCCGTGCAACTGCAGCGTTGGTTGCCAGTATTCTTGTGGTCGCGCTGCTGATCGGACTGATCCCGACGATCAATCCCTTCCTCGGTCCCAACGCGCCTGATAATGTGACGCCTTCTACCGAACCCACAACCCCTGATAAGGATTCCCCCTACTCCTCCGAGGAGCTGAATGCACTGAAGCAGAGCATCTTTGACAATGCCCACGTTCCTTTCTCTTATGAGGATGCCACCCTCAGCGGTGAAATCTATTCATGGAACGGGCGACGTTATCACTCCGTCACGCTGAAAAGTGAAGCCGGTCAGACGGCTTACTATCTGGTCGACGATGAGACGATGACCGTCCACCCCTATGAAAACAGCTTCAACTGGGCAGATTTCAATCATTTCTTCAATCCTGTGCAGCCTGCCAAGCAGAAAAATGAACATCGGTTTGTGCTTGTTGATAACAAGCTGTGCCATGTCATCGCAGCCGACTACGGCAGCTCCGGCGAGCTGGTGGTGATCGATGCAAAAACACTTGAGGTTCTCAGCCGTGAGGATATGATCGGCTCGATCAAGGCGCGGAAACTGCTGATCGAGCGTGAATACCTGACCGGCATCAACTCGATCCAGTGGGATTGGACATTTGATGACCCCTACAAGCTCAACCAGTACACCTACCGTATTGAGCTGGAGGGTGCTGTTACCGCATGGTACGATGTCTTCCATGGCGAACTTGTACAGATCCTTTATCACAGCTCCACCGACGATACCTCGGGTCCTCCTCTGAAGCCGACGCCTGAGTACGCCATCACCGAAGAGAACGCCTTTAACATCGCACTGGAACACGCAGGTCTTACGAAGGATGCTCTCAACAACTACCTGATCGGCGGCAACTTCCAGCTCGTCTTCCCCTATTATGAAGTAGTGCTCTACACAAGCGATTATAAGTACTACTACTGGATCGATGCAAATTACGGCACGGTTGCTCAGCTTGAGCGCTCTTATGCCGGCGAGTTGGCATCCGATGATATCAATTCTTCTCTGACGCCGGATGTGGCTGCCGTGGAGTTTGCCAAGGATGATCCGATGATAAAATACAAGGATCCAGCTTTCAAATCCGTCACCGCAACGCCGCCTTACTACACCGTAAAAATGGACGCAAGAGAATATCACTGCAAGATTGAGGTCTCCGTTGCCCACGGTGTCGTGACGAACCTGCACATGATCAATGAGAATTTCTTTATCGTGATCGATGACGGTGTCAACTTCCAGCTCACACCCATCATGCCCCACCGGGAACCGATGATCGACTTCACATCGGAGCAGATAAAAATCTGGTTGACCGAGGGTATGACCTACGGCGAAGTCAAGCTTCTGATTGGTGAGCAAACCTCGAACGTTTCCCCAACTCCCATTGATGATCCTTGGTATGTATGGTACTTCAACGAGGGTATTTACAACGGCATGCGTCTGGAGATCAGGTTCAAGTATCCCGGCTATGATCATATCGATGACTGGTATGTCGACATGAACGTTCCCATCAAGCCAGACCCCGATAATCCGGATGCTTTCTATTATGAAGACGACGGCAGCTATCTCAGTACATGGCTGCATGGAATGAAAGCCGTTTCCGCCGTTATCCGATACGGCGACGAAACCGTCGATGTACTCTTTGGCGAAGACTGGTATGTTGGTCAGGGAACAGACGAGCCGGATATGGATCGTCCCCCTGAAAATCCCATCAACCAAATGGATGCCTACGACATGGCACTGCAGCACGCAGGCATCACCAATGACGATGTGGAACACGGCGACATCAGTCTAACCAGCTCCAGCGGTCATTCTCACTACCTGATCGTTATCAACACCGCTGATTACCAGTACACCTATCGGATTTCCGACAAGTACGGTGTCATTATCAGCGCTGACAGATACCTCAGGGAACCGCTGAACTTCAAGCACGAATCCGTTTTGAGCAGCAATGCCCTTTCAAAGGATGACGCTCTTGAAATCGCAAAGAACGATCCGATGTATCAGGATTCTCTGGAATTTGTTTCCGTAGAAGGACCGTATACCATGACTGATGTCTTCGGAAATTCCTACCCCACCTATGAAGTTCACTTCAAGAACGACGGATACGGCGATCCCAAGTACATCTTCGTGGTCTGCCAGTCCCACAAGCTTGTCGAAAGAGTCATCATGCACACGGATGAGACGATCTTCTACGAGGACGAACCCGTCGTACCCGACGGCAGAATCGGTAAGGAGCTTGCGATTGATGCTGCTATGCGCTACGCAGGCACAACGCTCAACTCTGTTGCCTTCCTGTCCTGTGAGGAAGTCACAGACGATCCCGAAATGGCAAATCACTATGACGTTGTCTTCTACTACGAAAACTTCAAGTGGCACTACAGAATCGGAATGTACAGCGCAGTGCTTCTTGAGATCGAGAAGCTTCCCATCGAAGGATAAAAGCAAAACCGCCCACAATCGTGGGCGGTTTTCGTTACTTCTTACGATCGGTCAGGCTTTTTGCAAGAGCGATCAGGTATTCATTATCCTCAAATACAGAAAGCATCTCGATGGCAACGTTGGTGTATTTCTGCACCAGTTCCTCGCACTTCTCCAGACCGTAAAGGCGGACAAAAGTATTCTTTTCGGCATCGGTGCCGACACCCTTGCCCAGCTCCTCCTGTGTGCCGATGACGTCCAGCATATCGTCCCGGATCTGGAACGCAAGACCCAGCGCGCCTGCAAAGCTGCACGCCGCCTGCAGCTGCTCCTCCGTGCCGCCGCCGGCGATGACACCAAGGGCGCAGGCTGCATTGATCAGAGCGCCGGTTTTGCGGGTCTGGATGTCCAGAACCTCCTGCTCGTTCAACACGCGCTCCTCGCTCAAAATGTCCAGCACCTGACCGCCGACCATGCCGAGAGAGCCGGCATTTTCAGCCAGCACAGAGATCGCAAATGCAACATCCTTCGCCGGCAGGTCTGCAGAAGCTGCACAGACAAAGGCATCCGTCAGCAGCGCGTCACCTGCCAAGATCGCCATTGCTTCGCCGTAGACCTTGTGATTGGTCAGCTTGCCGCGACGGTAATCGTCGTTGTCCATGGCGGGCAGGTCATCATGGATCAGGCTGTAGGTCTGGATCATTTCGATGGCCGCGGCAAAAGGTGCCGCTTCCCGGAAATCCCGTCCGCATACCCGGCAAAATTCCAGAGTCAGAATAGGACGGATCCGCTTGCCTCCGGCGAACAGGCTGTATTCCA
>JAZNNV010000132.1:0-3820 GCA_045580465.1 Faecousia sp. | reverse complement strand
CCCTCTGCTGAGGGGGCTTTTGTCATGCTTTGCAAAGCTGCTTCGCCATGGTCTGCACCACTTCGGCGCAGCGTTTGGCGGCGATTGCCTCGAAGGTGGGATAGTCCATTTCCGCGCTGTCATCTGCCTTGTCGGAGATGGCACGCAGGATCACAAAGGGAACGCCGTTGCGGTAAGCCGCCTGCGCGATGGCAGTTCCTTCCATCTCCGCGCAAATGCCCTGCGTATCAGCGATGATCCTCTCCTTCTGCTCCCGGCTGCAGATGAACTGATCGCCGCTGGCAACTCTGCCGATCTTTGTATGACCGGCATTGACCGCCTCAGCTGCAGCATAGGCGATCTTGATCATCTTCTCATCCGCGGGAAATGCCGTTACGTCAAAGCCCGGCACCTGACCGATGGGTCTGCCCCAAAAACGCAGATCAAAATCGTGGTGGATCGCATCGCAGCTGACTACCAGATCCGCAATGTCCAGCTCGTTGCACAGCGAGCCTGCGATGCCGGTATTGACCACATGGGTCACATTGAAGCAATCCACAAGCACCTGCACGCACAGCGCCGCATTGACTTTGCCGATGCCGCACTGAACAACAACTGCCGGCAAGCCCTCCAGCTCGCCCTCACAAAACTCCATGCCGGCACGGGTGGTGACGGTCTTATTCTTCATATTCTCCTTCAGGGTCGCCACTTCCACCTGCATGGCGCCGATAATTCCCAGTTTCATAAATACTCCTTACTTCGGATAGACCAAACGATCTTCCGTGATGTTATCAAGAAGTGCCGCGTATTTCGCGCCCCAGTAGTTTGCCATGGGCAGGTTCATGTCCAGATAGTTGCCGCAATCCTTTGCAGATGCGCCCGGCACCTCGCCCCGAAAATCCGCGATAAAGCGGAAGCAAGAGCGCACCAGCGGCACGATTTCCTTTGAGGACAGGTCGCCCTTGAGAAGCAGGTAAAAGCCCGTGCGGCAGCCCATCGGTCCGAAATAGAGGACCTTTTCCTTCCATTGAGGATGGTTGCGCAGATACGTTGCTGCCAAATGCTCGATGGTGTGCATCTCCGCTGTATTCATCACCGGCTCGCCGTTGGGCTTGGTCAGCCGCAGATCAAAGGTGGTGACAATTTCAGCACCCACAGCATCCTTACGGGAGACGTACAGTCCCGGCTGCAGCTTGATATGATCAATGGTAAAGCTCGTAATTTTTTCCATATTTTCTCCTGTCAGTCGTTATCACAATTGGCAGCATCGATGGCAAGCACCAGCATCAGACCCGGGATCTCATCAGCAGCGCTGCCATAATTCAAAACATAGGTATCGCCCCACGTGAGCAGCTCCTTCGACACCGACAGCACTTCCCTGCCGCTGCGGTACGCTGTATAATCCCAGCCCAGAAAATCGCCCTCGACCTCCCAATTCTGGAAATCCACATGGTAGCGGGGTCTGAAGAAGGTAAATTCCCGGCTGATCGTACCGTAAGTCCGTCCGCCGATCACAATTTCAAATTTGGGAAGCCAAGTCAGCAGCTTCTGATGGATCGAGCCGACCTCCTCACCCGTTTTCTTATTGTAGACATGGATCTGATGCCCAAAGGCGAAGATCTCTGCTTTGACGAAGTACTTCGGCTCTCCATAGCCATCATAGACATCATAGGTATCGCCCCACGCAAATATACGTTGCTTGATTCGAAGCTGCATAAGATCACCTCCCTATTATCATAGCGCAACCGCGCCTTAAATGCAAGAAAAATACCGCACAACCAGCCGTTGAGTTTCCTTTCAACAGTCGGTTGAAAGGAATTTTCCTCAAATTAACGGATATTTGATAGCAATTTTCCGCAGGTCGTGCTATGATAGGCTCACAAAAAGGAGGTATGATCCATGGAAGAAACATTAGGCAAACGCATCGTCGCCCATCGCAAGCGGCTTGGTCTGACGCAGGATCAGCTGGCAGAACAGCTGGGTGTCACCGCGCAGGCAGTCAGCAAATGGGAAAACGACCAATCCTGCCCCGACAACGCCATGCTGCCCAAGCTGGCGGAGATCTTCGGCATCACCACCGATGCTCTGCTGGGGCGGGAAGCCCCGAAGCCCGTTTACGAAGCAGAGGTCTTCAAGGACGAGGAGGAAGATGCCCATAAAAGCAGCGGTGGCTGGGAATTTCATTGGAATGCCGGAAGAAAGGAAGGTCTGACCTTTGCCATTCTGGTGCTGCTGGTGGGTGCGCTGACCCTTCTTTCCAAGGTTTTGGAATGGGGCGCAGACTTTTGGAGCATTTTGTGGCCCTCTGCCCTGCTGGTTTACGGTATCAGAGGACTGTTTTCCAAGTTTTCCTTCTTCAGCATCGGCTGTTCTCTGTTCGGCGGATATTTTCTGATCGACAATCTGGGCTTCTGGAAGTTTGACATCGGCGATGAGCTGATCTTCCCGATCATCATCGTGATCTTCGGTCTGAGCCTTTTGGTCGACGCGCTGCGCAAGCCGAAAAAGCCGAAGATTACGATTTCCCGCAACGGTGTCAAACTGAACAACAGCGAAAAGACCCGGAGCAATTTCGAAACCGACGTTGATTCCTTTGAATCCGATCTCTCCTTTGGACAGAATACCCATCCCGTTGTGCTGCCTCTTTTGAGAAGCGGCGAAGCAAACTGCTCCTTCGGAGAACTCACCGTCGATCTGACCGGCTGCAAGCAGGTTGCGCAGGGCTGTGAGATCGAAGTCAACTGCTCCTTTGGCGAGCTGGAGCTGCTTGTTCCCAAGCGCTTTTCCGTCAATCTTGACCGCTCCGCTTCCTTCGGCGCGATCGACGTTTCCGGGCAGCCGGATGATGAGCCGCAGGGTGTGATCGCACTGGAGGCAAACGTCAGCTTCGGTCATATTCAAATCCGTTACATCTGAATTTCAGGCGGTGCGAACTTCGCACCGCCTTTTCCATTTCCATATAATCCCCTTGTCATCCCGAGCGTAACGAAGTGAAGTCGAGGGATCTTCGCTCCGATTTGACCGCAAACATAACGACAAGTGCGCAGATTCCTCGACTCGGCAAAGCCTCGCTCGGAATGACAGACTGGGCAGACGTTTATTTTGAAACACTTCCCCTCATAATATTTGACAAAACACGCAGATAGCATTACAATATTCCCATAAATCTATCACTGAGGTGAACAAAATGGACAAGAAACTCAACATGGAAACGCTGTGCATTCAGGCAGGCTACTCTCCCAAGAGCGGTGAACCCCGCCAGATCCCCATCATTCAGAGTACCACCTTCAAATACGCCACCTCCGAGGACATGGGCAAGCTCTTTGATCTGGAGGCAGAGGGTTACTTCTACTCCCGCCTGCAGAACCCCACCTGCGATGCTGTGGCAGCCAAGATTGCTGCCATGGAAGGCGGCACGGCTGCCATGCTGACCTCCTCCGGTCAGGCTGCCAACTTCTTTGCCGTGTTTAACATCGCCGGCTGCGGTGACCATGTGGTCTGCTGTTCCGCGGTCTACGGCGGCACCTTCAATCTGTTCTCCGTGACCATGAAGCGCATGGGCGTTGACTTCACCTTCATCAGCCCTGACGCAACGGAGGAGGAGATTCAGGCAGCCTTCCGTCCCAATACCAAGGCGGTCTTCGGTGAGACCATCGCCAACCCCGCCCTGAACGTGCTGGACATCGAGCGTTTTGCCAAGGTCGCTCATGCCAACGGCGTTCCGCTGATCATCGACAACACCTTTGCAACTCCCGTCAACTGCCGTCCCATCGAGTGGGGTGCTGACATCGTCACCCACTCCACCACCAAGTATATGGACGGTCACGGTGTTGCCGTGGGC
>JAZNNV010000131.1:0-18814 GCA_045580465.1 Faecousia sp. | reverse complement strand
CCAGCTCCTGACGGGCATCGGGATCTTCGATCTTCATGCCGAAGGGATCGGAGGTGGAGATGCCGACGAGGGTATTGTAGATCGCATCGGACTTATTTGCATAGCCGAAGAGATTTTTGAGGTTTTCCTCGGTGAAGTTATCCGTGCCGGAGGTGGCAAGGTTGTAAAGCTCCAGGATCGCATTGACCTCACTGTCGTAGTCGGCTGCATCCTTCAGCTTCATCAGCTCGGTGAGCAGGGTCTCGAAGACCTTGTAGGTGGCATCCGCATACTCCGCGGGGATGCCCATGGAGGTCACAGTTTCCTCATTGAAGATGGTGGGCAGCAGGCTGATGGTGAACTCATTGAGGTTCTTGATCAGGTCGGTCAGGGAATTGACCATTGCTTCCTGATTGTCTTCGCTGCCCATGGCGTTGCCCAGGTTGATCAGCGCGCCGGCAGAGCCGATGGTGCCGCCAACATCCTCGCCCTTTTCGTAGCCATCCTTCACAGCCTGCATCACGTTGCCCAGCATGCCGCCTGCGTCAGCACCGGCAACCATATCCAGCACGCAGGTACCCACGCCCTTCAGGGGGGAATTCTGCAAGGTGGTGATGGCATCGCCGATCTTGCCGAAGTCCAGCTTCGTCATATCCAGATTGCCTTCTGCATCGGTGGCATTGGACACCGCGCCTGCGAAATCGGACACAACACTTGCCAACGCGGAAGCGGTTTCCTTTGCCTTGCTCTCATCAGCAACGGCTGCCCGGACAGTTTCGCGGATGGCGTTGGTGATCACATCCACGGTCACAACGTCCGTCTCGAACTTTTCCTTGTCGGTCAGCTGGGACAGCAGCTTGTCAGCATCGCCCTCCAGCGTTGTGGAATCGATGCCGGAAATAACACCCGTGACAGTCTGTGCGTCCAGATTGGCTGCTGCATCCTGACCGCCGTTTTTGACATTTTCAATGATGTGGACAGCAACGCCGTCGGTGAATGCCTTGTTGTCGCCGGAAAGGGACTTGTTCAGCACGCCGGAGATCTTCTTTGCCAGCTCCACCAGCTGGTCGATCTGTGCCTCGTACTCCTCCTTCGTCAGCAGCTCGCCGGCGTTGAGGTTGGAGTAATAAGCGATGGGCAGCAGGTCGTAGCCCTTGCCGTTGACCGCTTCATAGGCAGCGATCGCCGCAAAATCCACATCTGCCGTTCTCACTGCGAGGGCAACCTCTTCCATCATGTTGTCGTAGACAGCATTCTTATCGGCAGGGATATTCATGCTGCCTGCCACCTCACCCATGACGGATGCCATCAGGTCGGGGATCGCGGCGCAGAGGATCTTGGAGTTGAACATTTCCTGCATCAGGCTGTCCAGCTTATCCTTGTCTGCAAGCAGAGCATAGATGGCATTGGGGTCAGAGTCGTTGAGCATTCCGCTCTGCAGCATCGTCTTCAGCAGGGACATGATGCTTCCCCGCTCGTTGCCCAAGGTGGTGGAGATGCCGTCCACCTCAACTCTGGTGACGGAATTGATGTACAGCTTGCCCAGACCTCTGCCACCGAGGACGCCGTAGAACTTGATAATGCCGGCGTCGGTGGAAGCATAGACCTCACGGATCATATTGGCATCATCGGGGGTCATTTCGCCGAATTCCACCATGTAGGTCAGCATATCGTCCATGGAATCGGTGCTGGGCAACACACTGAACACACCCAGGAAGGGAGTCAGCAGCATGCCGAAAATGATCATGCCGGTGACGATGCCCACGCCCAAGCCGGAGAAACGGTTGATCAGACGCTTGTTTTTGGGCTGCTCCTTGTACTCCTCCTTATCGCAGCTGTCCTTGAAGATCAGCTTGCGCAGGGGCTTCTGCACGAACAGGAACACGATCCAGGTGATGAACTTCAGGGTGTAGAACACCACGGGGAACATCACGATGCCGATGACGAATGCGGGCAGCACCAGCACCAGCTCCAGCAGCAGAGGTGCTGCGGCAAAGATGGCATCCATAGAGCCGTCGGCATTGATGTTGGCAAGGATCAGCTCGCCGAGATTTTTGCCTTCCATGGTGATGGAATTGGCAACGGCGGTGCTGATCGGGCCTGCGATCAGATAGGTCAGCAGTGCTGCCGCCACGATGAACATCAGGCGCACCACGGACTTATTCAGACCACGTACCAAACCAACGATGGCATTGATCAGAACGATGGGGATAAACAGTGCCAATAAAACGATCAGATCCATTATAATTTCCTCCCAGAAATAGTTTGATTACTTCCAGTATAATACATTTTTTCTGAAACTTCAAGAATTACTTATTTGCATCAGCATATGCGCAGCTGGGCGATCTCCAGCTTGCCCGTGAGATCGTTCTCATCCCGGAAGGAGGTGGGCTTCAGCACAAAGGTGATCTCCTCCAGACAGCCGGTGACCTCCGGGTGTTCAAAATCAGAAAAATCGATCACATATTCGTCCATTGCCGTTCCCAGCTCGATCTCAAAGGTCTCGTGCATCCACTTTTTGCCCTCGGGCTTGATCTCCACCCACATGGTTTCGATCGAGGCATCATCAGAGGCGGCGCGGAAGACGATCTTTTTCCCATCGCTGACATCCAACGCGGGACATCTGAAATAATACACACCTGCGTAGGCGGGGATCTCATCACGGAGTCTTGTCCTTTCAAAATTGGCATTGATGCTGACAACCTCTCCGTCGGCGGACTTTCTCACCTTGAAGACCGTATCCTCCTTGCCGCAGGAGGCGAAGGTGCGCACCTGCCGCATGTCGAAGATGACCGGCTCGATCCGGGGCATCCCATGCTTTTCGATCTCATGAATGATCCGCTCCATGGTGGGACGGAAGCTGCGGTCTGTGCGCAGCTCGAAAGCGTTGAGCTTTTCCAGCAGATTCAGAGGGTGCGGCAGTCCCTTCGGGAAGGTAAAGTCACCCATGATAACAGGAATGATCCACTTATCCTGCTGAATAGCATACTTCAGTTCCTGCGCGATCCAGTCATTGGGGTCCGTGATGCATCGGTCCAGAGCATTGGGCGTGAGGACGATGATTACCGCCACCGCTTCGTCGATTGCCTTTTGGATCTGCTGCAAAAAGTCACCCGATGTCAGGCAGTCCATGTCATAGTAGACGTTCATGCCCCTTGCTGCCAGCTCATCGGTCAGAAATCCCGCAAAATCACTGCCGCTGCGGCGGTAGGACAAAAACACATCGCAGGTATCGTGGCTCTTCGTTTCCTTGGACGCTTTTCGGGGTTCTGCCGCCGCGGATCGCCCGGTGTGGGCGAGGACGCTGGTCAGCACCTTCTGCATTTCCGGCGCGCTTTCCTCCACCACCCGGACGGGTACGATCTGCTGATCGTTGAGATACAGCTTCATGCTGGAGTTCAGTTCCACGTCCTCCAGCTTCACGGGAATGACCGTTTTGCCGTTGGAAATAGCGATGTTGACCTCTTTTTTGACCCACTGGGAGTTTTGCGAAACGTCGGTCAGCATCAGCACAAGGCAGGAGCAGTTGATCAATGCTTCGTAAAGCACCTCTGCATACTCGCTGCCGGCGGGGATATCGTAGGGTGCCATCCAGGAATCGATGCTGTGCTTGCGGAACAAATTCCGCATGGCATCCGCTGCTTCCTGATTTTTACTGCTGTAGCTGATAAATGCGTATCCCATTTTCAGTCCTCCTTTTCTTCCGGCACTTTGGTGTCTGGACCAAACACCGCTCTGCCGGCGGCAATTTCACGAATTGCGTACCCAAAGCGGGCGGGATCGGAGATCGTTTCGATGCCCAGCAGGGAAACGCCCATCTTTCTTGCCCGGGCGACAAAGCCGCCGGCTGCCGGCTGATCCAGATCCTTCAGCACCGCCAGCGCAGGCTGGGCATGGAAGTGGGCGGAAATGCTGGAAATTTCGTTCAGCCAGTCGTTCCAGCCCTTCTTGCCGGTCTTGCAGGAGATGAACACCGGGCGCATGCCCCGCATCAGCACCACATCGATCTCGTTATCGGTAGCAGCCTGAATGCTTCCGTTGATAGAGTCGTCCTTCAGCGCCTCCAGCGCCTTTTTGTAGCAGGCATAGCCGAAGCCGCCGCTCTCCTCGATGCGCTGGCGCAGCATGTTGTCAAAGGGCTTGCCGGTGGTCTCCCACACGATCTGCACGCTTGTCTGCACATCGTCGAAAAGACCGCTGCTCTTCATGCCGTGGTACAGGATCAGCTCAAAAATCTTGCCTTGGGTGCGGAACAGCTGCTGGATCTTGTCATCCTTGAAGGTAAAGGACACCTTCCGCTGATCGGCAGAATATCGCACCGAGTGGATCATTCCGTACTTTCGCAGATCCGAAACGAAGCCGCGCTTTTCCTTTTGGCTCTTCTCGTTTTCCGAGGGATCGATCAGGGAAACATCCACTGCCCGGATGCCGGAAATGGAAATGCCCATCGCCGGAACGAATTTCAGGCGCTTGCACAGACAATCCTGCCGGTAGGCGGGATCGACGGTTCTGTCCTGCTCAAACAAGCTGAGGATGTCCACCAGCAGCTTGTCCACATAGGTAAAGCTTACAAGCTCCAGCGCGCCCTCTCTCCGGCGCTGCAGATCCTTGATGATGCGGTAAGAATTGAGATAGTCAAGGAATCGACCGATCTGACATTGCCTGAAAACAGTTCCGTGGAAGCTTCCCTCATAGCGGGTAGGCGGCACCTTCGGTCCTGCAGAGAAATTGGGTACCTGATCCTTGGTGGAGGACTGGAAGAAGGTGGAAAGGGCGCTCCACGGAGAGCCGACGGTCGCCTTGCTCTTTCCGTTCTGACCCGTGGACCAGTAGAGCCGTTCCTCGGAATATTCAAAGAAAAGGCGGCTGAAGTTTTCGTAATCGTCAATGCTGCCCACGTTTTTGTAGACGTTGCGGTAGATGCCGCCCATCAGTCCGGTAAACTCGTCGATGGACAAGCTCTTGTCCACAAAACGCAAGCCGATGGGGGCCTGATTCAGCACGGGAACGACACCCCTTTGGACATCATAGCGGGCAACGGGGACTTTCAGCTTGGACGCCACCGTGCCGATGGCGATCAGGATCTCCGGGTCGTCGCAGTCCACGCTGTTGATCAGCACCGCTTCATTTTCTTCGATCAGCCCCGTCAGGCATGCCGCCACATCCTCCACACCGTTATGCCGGAACTGGACGGTGACCGCCTGCGTGTTATCTCCTCTGCCGCGGAAATAGGCGGCAGCCGTTTCCCGATAGTGGTCTTCATCTGCAAAATCGCCTACGAAGATCGCCTTCTCCGCCGACAAGATCGTAGGCAGGATCACATCGTCGCACAGCAATCCCTTGGTGAAGGTGATGACCGTCTTGTGCTGCACCCCATACCAAAGGCAAAACGGCAGGCGGTTAATGAGCGCCGCATCGAAGGCAAAATAATCCGTCCTGCGGTTGCGCTGCACTACAACGGCAAAATCCCGTTCGATCTTTTCAACCGCCTGAATTGCCGTTTCATCCTCCAAAAGTGCCGCTGCCTGCTTGGCGTCCTGAAGTGCCTCCTGATAAAGGCGGACAGAGTTTTCCTCATCGTTGCACAGCTTCAGAACGCTCTGCCGCAGCACATCAAAAGCAGTGGTATCCGCCACTTTCCGAAGCCCCGTAAGGAATGCAAAATACTCCAGCGCCGTGTCGCACAGCGGTTCTGCCCGCTCCGTCGCGATGCGGTGCAGCAGCAGCGACACCTGATCCAGCTTGGGAAGGCTCGGCCACTGACTCTCGTCCATGGACCAGAAGTCGTAATGCTCATCCAGATGCCGTCCCGTCAGGTCGCAGGCGCACATGCAAGGATGGAGCTTGAGTTCCTTGTTGCGGTGGTCGTTGGGATAGATGAAAGCATACTCCCGCAGCTGCTGCAGCGTCGGGGGCGCGTAGCCGCAGGTGACCATGTAGGCAACCCAGCGTCTGTGCTCCACGGCGATCAGCTTGCTGTAAAGGGCATCCTCTGCCGCCACCGAACGGATCAGGGTGTAGAGATTTTCTTCCTGCTCCCCCTGAAAATCGCCGCACATGGCGATTTTATAAGGAACATGCACCGCACAGGCAAGGGACGAATCTCTGTAATAGGGATCCGAAGCAAAGCGCGCCCTTGCTTCTGCTTTCGATGCACGCTGATCGCCCTCCATGGCATAGGAAAAATCAATGTTGAGCGCCAGCCGCCACAGCTCCTTCTGGGTCTGCTCCGAGCAGGGCTGCAGGGCTTCCTCTGTGAGGACGTAATCATATTCCTCCCGAAGGGCGGTGCTGTCCGGCTGCACATAGCGCACGTCCGCAAGCTCCGGGAACATCACAAGACCGGGCATGGCATTCAAAAACGCGCCCCGCCAAGCCATGGGATCTTCCGTCACAAGGGTGATGCTCAGCTCATTTTCCACATCGTACTGACCGCACCAGTAGACCGCCCGGAATGCATCCAGCGCAAACTCCAGCGAGCCGCGGATCAGAACATTGTTGCAACTGGTGCTTCCCTCTCTTGCAGCGCTGACATAGAGGGGCTTTTCAAACAGCTGCTCATAGAGCGCCATACGGAAATCTGTCATGCTCATTGCCGCACCTCCTCTGTTTTTTCAAAAAGTCGGTCAAATTCCTGAGGATAGATATCCAAAAATGCCATCAGGCTGCGGGTCTGCTCATTTTTGGAGAACAGAAACACCAGCGCCAGATAGGTATTCCACGCCAGCTTGTGGCTGCGCTCTGCCTGCACGATGGACTGTCGGGACACGCCCACAAGACGGCAGACCTCCTGCTGGGTCAAGCCCAGCTTGGCGCGCAGCAGCTGCAGATTTTCTGCCATGGCAAGGGTATATTTTTCTCTGTTCAGCTCATTCATGGCATTGCTCCCTTTCTGTTACGGAAACGGTTTCAAAGCTTCTTCCCGCGCCCAAGTCGGCGTAGGCGGTCACATCTGCCGTCAGCTCCCCCTCCGGGCAGAGGGCGGGGGCGCACAGCGCAAGATACCCCTGCGCCACTGTCAGCTTGACCACGTTGCTTCCCACCTGCTTCACGGAAAACAGCGGCTCATCACCGAAAAAGTACTTGTCATAATCATCCTTGTCAAGCTTGGGGTCGTCCTCGCACCAGTTGGCGATGTCGGACTTGTTGATCACCGCGTATTCCTGCAGGTCGTTGGTTCTGCCCAGCAGAAAAGCCGCAAGGAGCTTGCTGATGCGATCCTTGTCCGCAGCCAGCAGTCTGCCCCTGCGCTTGCGGATGGGGGCAAACAGATCGCCCCTGCACACCAGCAGGCGGTTTTGCAGCGGACCCTGCTCGATGGCGGCGGCAAGAATGCCGTCATAGGTGATTTTTTTGTAGTCATTGACCCAGCGGCTGGCTTCCTCGTCGGAAATAAAGGAGATCATCAGCTTTTTGCCGAATTCGGTCTTCTTTTTGGCGAGGTCTTCCAGCGCGGCTTCCAGACGCGCGACGGAAATACCCGATGCCCGTCTGGGGGCGATCAGCACCTTTTCAATATAGCGGGGCAGCCAGCAGCGAAGCTGCTCGAACCCTGACGGGCATTCTTCGCTTGCGCCGCACCATGTTTTTAACAGCTGGCGGGTGAAGGCGATCGGCTCCCGGGCGTCGGCATGGTAATAGCCAAAGCGGGCGACCACCGTCATGGCACGCTCCATCCCTGACAGCTTGTTGCAGATATTGCGGTAGTTCAGGCGGGGCTTGCACGTGCCGCTTTCCAAGTCATAAGTATACTGCTGCAGCTCGATCCACTCATTGAGCATTCCGTTCACCTCCCAATTCCATATCGCTGCGGACGCAGCGCAGGATCTCATCGGTCTTGAACACCGACCAGAAAAACGTTCCGCTTCGGTCGGCACTTGACCGAAGGGCATGGGCATAGCGCAGCGCTTCGTCGAAGTCGCCGCCGAACAGCTCGCCCATGGCACGGCGGCAAAGGGCAACGAGCCTGCGGCTCCAAAGCTTTTTCGATTCCTTGTTCTGCATGGCGGCGCGGTAAAGGGCGCGCATCCGGGCATAGAGCTCCGGGTCAGCGGCGGATTCATCCTCGTCCATCATGCTTTGGGCGAAGGCATCACCGGACTGACACCACACATCCTTGGCGATGTAGTACAGCAGCTTATAGCCCGCGCAGCGGAAGTCGCACAGAAGCGCCTCCGCCTCCTCGCTGACGACATCCGTCTCCACCCCCAGCAGCGCTGCCAAAGTGTTCTTGCGCGCTCCGGGCGGGGTAAATTGCCACGCTTCGTCCACGATACGGCAAAGCAGCTGCTTTGCGACCTCGTAGGAAGAAATTGCCGCGTCTACCAGTGCATAGGCACTGCTCAGGGCATCCCGCACGGAGATCTCCGGCAGAACGGGCGCATCCAAGCCGTCATAGCGGACGTTCAAAATATGATAGATGCAGGCGGCATACTTGCTGTCCTTGTACTTCTCCTGCGCCTGATAGACCCGGAAGGAAAGCCGCTGCAGCCGCTGGTACGAGCCGATGATGCCGGAAAGCTGCTGCAGCTTTTCCTGCTCCAGCCCCTCCTCCCAGCCCTCTTCCTCCTGAAAACGGAAGAAAAGGCGGTTTTCCGACGGCGTTTTGACTGTCTTGCGTGTCTGCTTTTCCCGCAGCAGCTTGACGAACTGATAAGGCAGACGGTCAAGGTTTGCAGCTTCCTCATGGGGCGCGATCTCCCGCACCCGCATGTAGGGCTGGTTTGCGTTTTTATAGGACACCAGAATCTCATTGCCCTCCGGCTTGTTCACCTGCTCGAAGACCAATCCCCGCTTCAAAGAAAGCCGGGCGATCTTGTCCTTCAGCTCGAGGAAATAGTCCTCGCCGTCCTCCTCCAGTGCCTCCATGGGCGAAAGGTCGGGATGCCGACCGGTTTTGGCGGCATCGATCTCCAGACCCGTCAGGATGGTGCATTCGGCGCATTTTCCGGCAAATTTTTCCCGATCTGCCCCCTTGGAATACTCCTTCTTGCCGAACTTGATCGCCAGATTGGAGATGTAGCCGATGTGATTGGAGAAGGTATTCTGCACCGTTTCGTAGTCCACCGACGCAGGGGCGACGGTGTCACGGCTGCCGATGGCTGGGATATCCAAAATGGGCAGCTGCCGCTGGCTGCCGTCGCCGCCATAGACGCCGTCCAAAATCGCCTGTACGATCAGCGGATCCGACACGATCTTCACCAAATCGCCATCAAAATCGCAGCCGGACAGCGCCATGGGTACCAGCGATTTGTATGCCACCATCACCACGCCCCGCAGGTGGGACAGATATTTCGTATAGAGATTTTCTTCGTCCTTCTTGGGAACGTAGGGCTTCAGCGCGGTCTGCTCGTTCCGGGAAAGATGGGGATTGCGCAGAAGTCCGTAGAATTTCCGGGGATCCAGTCGGATCGCCGGCGACGGCAGATAAAATTTATCGGGACGCAGGCACTGTTTCTTGACCTCCGCCAGCGATGCCGCATCCGTTTCTTCGCAGCATTCCAGCAGATGGATCAGCAGCGACAGCAGGTCACGGGAGATAAAACGACTTGCGCCCTCTACATCCACTCTGCCCAGTCCGCAATCTCTGAGCATGCTGTTTTCGATGCCGCTGAGCATGCCCGTGATCTTGGGATCGTTCAAAAAGGCGCGGTTTTTCGCCAGCGCCAGTGCCCACGCGGGGGCATCGATGTCCAAGAGCGCATCCTCACCCTGCGCGTCCCCTTGGGGAAGCAGAAGCTCCCGGAGCTTTCCAAAATCATTTCGCGCCTGCTGCAAGGCATGTCCCTGCTGGGCAAGGAGCGTTTCAAAATCCCCGCCGGAAAGCTGCAGCGTGTTCAAAAACTGGTAGTTGAGCTTCACCCTGCCGGTGTCGGACAGATTGGCATCCGTATTGCCGATGTAGAGAGAATGGTCGTACTTGCGGAATTTTTCAAAATAATATGCCATGGGGTCGGCATCGCCCACATAGGCAGAAAGCCACTTGTGGCATTTGAACATGCTTTTTGTGAGAATGAGCTTTGCCTTTTTCAAGGAGCGTTTCCGTCCGAAAATATCCGTGACCGTCAGGTCATCGCCGTGCGTCAGCTCCTTGGCAAAGCCATGGAAATCCACCTCGTGCAGCACGCCCTTGGCAAAGGGCATGCGGATCTGAAAAGAGCTTGCCTTGCGGGTAAAGCCGTAGTGCTGCCGCAGCTGCCGGTTGAGCTTTTTCGCATATTCCGGGCAGATCAGACCCTCGCCGTCAAAGGCGTTGATCCGAACAGCGCGCCGCTGTGGCGCAGACAGCGCCCACACATCCGGCTGATCCTCGGAGGCTGTTGCCGTCTGCACCGGCTGATCCGGGATCAGCACGTCCTTGTCATCGATGACGATCACCGTCTCCCCGTTCATGGCAAAGGTATCGTCCAGCTGCATCCGCCGGGCGGCGGTCAGGTAAAGACCCCGGTAGGCATAGAGCTTGCTCAGGTTGGTGCGGATGGCGCTGTGGGGAATGTCCAGCATCAGCCGGCGATCCATCTCCTCCTTCAGCTCCCGCTGGAGGAAGGTCATGCGGCTCTGGCGCGCCATGCTGGCGCTTTTGTCGAAGGGAACGAAGCTGCGCTGGATGCCGTCTTCAAAAATGATGGTCATGCCATCACGGAAGAGGATGCGCAGCTTCTGATCGTCGGAAAGCTCCGAAAGCTGCTCCTTTTTCGGTGTCACATCCGGGCGACCGCCGCTGAACACGCCCTGAAAATCCAGATAAAGCAGCGTTTTCGACAGCTCGACCCCCGTACCCGTCAGGGCGCGCAGCTGATACATCAGCGCAGAATCCTCATACTCGTCGATGGACTGAATGATGGCATTTCTGACCAGATTGTTCCTGCCCCGCAGATCGTAGTGAAACTGCACCGTCCAGTTGTTGCCCAGATCCCGCACGGGCTGGGCAAAGCGCAGCATCGTCTGCACGCTCAGGGTCATCAGCTCATGGGTCTGCATGGCTGCACCTCCTTCCTTTTCCATTTATTATAGAATACCCCTGTCAAATAATCAACCATAATGTAAGAATTAGAATTATTTTGTCGCTATTGCGACACGCAAGTTTATTGACAACGGCAAAAAACTGTGCTACGATTGCAGCAGCACAGAAACTGCTTTTAAGTGGAAAAGACGTAAATGGACGGTCTGCTGTCTTGCTATGCGGTATCAGTAGCGAGCGTTTGACTACGAGAGCCGAGCGCCGTGAATCAAGCCCGTCTTTGTGCTTAATGTGGCTGAATGTGTGTATTTGTGGGGACTGCCTCTTGCTGAGGCAGTCCTTTTTTGTACTTTTCGTTACGTTAGACAAACACTGTAGGGGTCGTGGTGCGGTGCGCAGCACATTCAAATTGAAATGATTGCCGGGGGCAATCATACATTGATTCAATTATGCTCCGCCCCTACAATACAACACCCCTGTCATCCTGAGCGAAGTGAAACGGAGTCGAAGGATCTTGGCACCGATTTTACTGCAAATGTTGTTGTCCGTGCGTAGATTCCTCGACTACGCTCGGAATGACAGGGTTTCGGTAGATTGGCGCAGGAGATTGCCACGGCTGTCAAGCCTCCCCTATAGGAACAACTGCGGAATATCCGCCCATCGAGGGCGGATATTCCGACGGCGGCAGCAAGCAGCCGCCCTACGATAGGAGATGTAACAAAATTCCATGTCATTGTGAGGAATCAACCTTGGCTCCCCTCGCAATGACATGAAGCATCATCCTTTTATATGGACATATTACATACCCCAAAATGAAAGAAAGGAGAAGAAGAAAAATGAGTAAGAGCACCCTGCACGGAGGTGCGCCGGCATAAAAGCGGCGCGGGAATACCGCTACGTGCGGTATGTACTATGGGTAAGAGAAGCCTGCCGGAACAGTTTTCAAGCTGCTCCGGCGTTTGTATGAAAGGAGAACTTATGAAGAACACTTTTCGGATCATTCCTTCTTTTCCTGAGTTTGTATCAAAATGGAAAACGGCGCAGTCGCTGGACCGCGCCGTCATCACCCCCAGCATGTTCCTCGCATCGGAGGATGAATGTCTGCTGCAGGAAGCGGTGGGCGAGCTGACAGACGAGCTGCTGAAAAGAAACGCCGTACCCACTACGGGTACTGTTCCCTGCATCAACCTGAGCCTGCGCCGCCAGCGGCACTTTGCCGAGGAATTTCACCGCATGTACACCACCCTCAAAAATCACGCAGGCTTCTGCAACGATTTCAAGGGCATCGTGGCGGTGGACCTGACGGATTGGGCAAGCTGCGGCATGGACGAGGACCTGGAAGCGGTGCTGAGCTACCTCAAAGACACTCAGCACGACCGCTTCTACATCTTCTACGCAACCACCTCTGAGCCTGACAAGCTCAGAAACATCCTGCAATTCTACTTCACGGTGCAGCCCCACTTCCTGAAGCTGGAAAAGGCATCGGAGCTGCTTTCCTACGCGGTCAGCAAGCTCAGAAGCGAGTACAGCATCCGACTGGACAACCAAGCCGAAGCCTCTCTCGGTCAGGTCATCCGCGCTGTCGTCAAGGCAGGCGGCTACCGCGGCATCGGCTCGGTCAGCAGCATGTGCCGCGACCTTTCCTATCAGCTGCTGAGCGAGGGCAGCCGCACCATGGACAGTGCTTTTATCGCAAATTACAAGCAGAGCGCCATCCACACCGAACGCAAACCCACCAAGCCCGTTGTCGGTCTGATTAAGTAAGGAGGACATGATGAATACCAAATATCACAAGTATTTACCCCTTGAGGTCCGCCAGTCCAGATGGGCGACGGACGCGGAAATTCAGGGCAGCGCGACCAAAATCGACCTGACCAAGCCCTACACCGCCAGCGGCATCCCCGTCTTCTCCGACGGCAAGACCATGTTCACCGATGCCGCCGACTCCCACACCTTGATTTACGGCAGCTCAGGCTCGAAGAAGACCCGTCTTTTCGTCTTCCCTACCGTCTGCTCTCTGATGCAGGCGGGGGAAAGCTGCATCATCACCGACCCCAAGGGCGAGATCTACGACCGCTGCGCCGGTCTTGCCCAGCAGACAGGTCACAAGGTGGTGGTGCTGAATCTGCGTGATCTTGCCGTCTCCGACGGCTGGAATCCGCTGGCTGAGCCTTATTTCCTCTACAAAAATCCCGAGACCCGCGACCTTGGCATCTCCCTGCTGAACGATTTCATCGAAACGCTGGCAAATAAGGGCAGAAACAAGGTCGCCGACCCCTTCTGGGCGGCAACGGCAGCGTCGCTGTCTCTCGCGCTGCTGCTGATCCTCTTTGAGAGTGCCGCATCCGTGGACGAGGTGAACATCAGCAACTTCATGAATCTGTGCTACGCCTTCGGCAACCGTACCGAGGAGCGCTTCCTGAACCACCTGCTGCAGGAGATCCCCCAGGACTCGCTGTGCGCCATCAATCTGCGCAACATTCTCAACGCGGCGGATCGGACAAGACAGTCCATTCAGGTGTCGCTGTTCTCCTACGTGAACAACTACATGATCAACCAGACCCTGCAGCAGATGATCAGCGCCTCGGATTTCAGCTTCAGCGAGCTGGCGAAGCAGCCCTTTGCGCTGTTCCTGATCCTGCCTGACGAGACCACCAAGTACAACGATCTGGTCGCCACACTGGTCTCCCAGAGCTACCAGATCTTCATCCGTGAGGCGCAGCTGACCAAAACCAAGCGCCTGCCCATCCGCATCAACTATGTGCTGGACGAATTTAACAACATTCCGCCCCTGCCCGATGCAGACGGCATGCTGTCCGCCGCACGCAGCCGCAACATCCGTTTCTTCCTTGTGGTGCAGGGGTACATGAACCAGTACGGCAACGATGCGGACATCATCCGTGCCAACTGCTCCAACTGGGTCTTCCTGACCAGCCGTGACGTCAGACTGCTCACGGAGCTGAGTGAGCTTTGCGGCAACGGCAACGACGGCGGACCGCTGATCAGCACCTCACAGCTGCAGCGGCTGAACAAGGAAAAGGGTGAAGCACTGCTGCTCTTCGGCAGAAATTATCCCTACGTGGGGCGCTTCCCCGACATCGACGAGTACCAGTTCCCGAAGCTGGAAGCTCCCGCCTTCCAAAAGAAGGTCAGACGCAAATTCCCCTTCAAGACCATCACATCCATTGTACGGGAACACCAAGACAATTTCGCCAACTGGTTTACTGACTGAAAGGAGTGACCGCTATGATTATTACACCTACCTTTATCGAGAGAACCCGTGACGGCAAAAGCGGTATCGATATCTATACCAAGCTGCTGGACGAGCGCATCGTGTTCGTCTTCGGTGAGATCACCGCGGACATGGCGTGCAGCGTCATCGCACAGCTTCTGCTGCTGGAGACCGCCGATCCGAAGAAGGACATCCAGCTCTACATCAACAGCCCCGGCGGCTCTGTCACCGCGGGTCTGGCGATCTACGATGTGATGAAGCGCATCTCCTGCGACATTGCCACCATGGCGGTGGGGTCGTGTGCGTCCATGGCAGCGGTGCTGCTGGCTGCCGGCACGCCCGGCAAGCGCTACGGTCTGGAGCATTCCGAGGTCATGATCCATCAGCCCCTCGGCGGGGCGCAGGGTCAATGCACGGATGTTCTGATCCACGCCGAGCGCATCGCCAAGACCCGCGACACCCTGAACGGGCTGCTCGCTCAATTCACGGGCAAGAGCCCCGAGGAAATCGCCGCCGACACCGAGCGGGACAAGTTCCTCGATGCCACCGAAGCCAAAGCCTACGGTCTGATCGATCACATTCTGTGATCGGTCAGACCCTGCGGATTCTAACACACATTCCCAATGTAGGGCGGGCCCTTGGCCCCGCCACTACATTATCAACACGTTTAATGGCGGGAGCAAGCGCCCGCCCTACGCCCACGTTCGATAGTCTCTGTAAAAACCCGGCAGACATTGTCTGCCGGGTATGCATTATGCATGTTCTTTCACTTTTTTGCGGGTAACGGCGAAATACACATGATAGAAAACCACGATGTAGATCAAAAACAGCACCACAACGCCGAGGGGGTACAGCACCTTATTGCCGCCCACCAGATTATAAAGAATGTCGTAGGGAGTGCCGTCGCCGCGCATCAGGAACATGTAGTTGTAGTCCACCAAGTGGTTGACGCCGTATGCCACGACGCAAAAGGTCAGCAGCACCACGAAGCAAAGACCGATGTTCTTTCGCTTCATGCTTGCCATGCCGGAAAAGGCGATGTAGAGCGAAGCAAATCCCGCTGTGGTGTGGGTGATGCCGGAAAGAACGTTGTTAAAGCTCAGAACGGGGTACGCAGCATAGTTCTGTCCTGCGCCGTAAGTGCCCAAAACCGCACCCAAAATGCCGAAAAGGAACACAAAATCCAGTGCCGCTTCCCGGATGCGTCCCTTACAAAGGGCAGCCATGGGGATCGCCACCGCCTGCATGCTGCAAAGAAACAGCGGCAGCAGGTGTGTCCAGCCCCAAGGGTCACGGTCGCGGATACACACAAAGAAGATCTCGAAAAGATCAAGGAAGACGATCAGACCCCCTGCCCAGAGCAGCACCTTGTTCTTAACGGGGTCTGTATGGGGTCGGTTTTTGCGCCCAAGATACCACGCCAGCGCGACCATAATGACCATCAGGGTCGTCACAAATGTCAGATGTTGCCAGGACAAGAAGCCCTCCGGCTCCCGCTGGTAGCCACCGATACCGAAAAATTCTTTCATATCAGTTCCTCTTTTCGACAATTTTCGACATTCATGATTATACCACCAAAAGGGCTATGCGTATATATGAAAGTTTATACAGCCTTATCGGTTGATCGCCTGCTTCAGTTTTTGGGCAACCTCTTGTCCATCCTCGCGGAATTTATGGAGGGTGACCGGCGCACCGGCGCAAAGCCGGCGGTTTTGATCGTCGATGATCAGGGGTATGAATTGAAGCTGCTTGCCGGTTTTCTTGTAGTACAGCTCACCCATGCACAAAAAGCCCTCGTAGATCTCGCTGGGCTGATCGTAGCCGGCAGTGTAGTTCACATCCGGGTAGATCACCAGACTTTCGCCCTGCAGCAGATAGTTCAGACCCCGCTTGAGGGTGCTGATGGACTGGGTTCCCTCCCGGTAAACCGGCACGCCCTGCATGGAGTGCATCAGCGGCGGGTCGATCCAGCTCATGATGTGCGCCAGCAGGCTGAATTTTCTCTCCTTCCTGCCGTAGCGGGCAGCAAGAGTATAGCTTTTCATATGCTCCACCGTCTTTTTTCGGTCGAAAAACACGTGGATGACCATGGGATGCACGTCAAAGGGCAGACTTTTCAGAGTCGTGTAGGGTCCGTGCATGTTCAGGTGACGGCAGACATACACCACCGGCTCATCAGGCTGCTCAAACATAACCTCGTAGCGGCGGGAAAAGACACGGAACAGCCATCTTGCAAAGCGGGCATAGCTGCCCCAAAAGCGATCCTTTCTTTCTGTGGGCATACTCGTCTGAATTGTTGCGGTTTTTCCCATAAACGTCATCCTTTTTCCAAATTATGGGTATAATATATCCCCATTTTCTAAACTGAATCGAAACTTCCTGTTTCTAAAATATAAACAGCAGGAAGGATTTTATCCTTCCTGCTGAAGTAATTTTACTGTATTTTGGGAAGCGTGACCGTAAATGTGGTGATGCCCTTTTCGCTGGTGACGGAAACCTCTCCCTCGTGCAGCTGCACGATCTTCCTGACAAGCGCCAGACCGATGCCATTGCCCTCGGTGCTGTGGGATTCGTCCGCCTGATAAAATTTGTCGAAGATCCGACTCTGCTGATCTTCAGGAATTTGCGGTCCGAAATTGCTGACGGAAACCTCCAGAGCATCCTGCTGCTCCCGGATCGCTACTGTTACTGCTGTGTATTCTTCCGAGAATTTGATGGCATTGTCCAGCAGATTGATCCACACGTGCTGCAAAAGCTCCTGATCGCCTGTGATCATGTATTCGTCAAATTCAACGGAAAACTCCACCGCTTTTCCCTTCCATTTGCCCTCCAGCAGCAGCAAAATGCAATTACGCAGCTGCTCGGAGAGGTTGAAGTGGGAAAGATCCGTCAGGATCGTCTGGTTTTCCACCTTCGTCATGTCCAGCACATTTGTCGCCATCGCCGCCAGCCGCAGGGATTCCGTTTCGATGATGTCCAGATATTCCCGCTGCTGCTCCGGCGTCAGGTTGCCTCGCTTCAGGAGCTTTGCAAAGCCTGCGATGGACACGATGGGTGTCTTAAACTCATGGGAGAAGTTGTTGATAAAATCGGCGCGCAGCATCTGGGTATTCTCCAGCTCCTGCGCCATTTTGTTAAAGCTGGTCTCAAATTCCTGAAAGGCAGGATGGGCGGCGATGGGTCTTCCGAATTGAATTCTGGCTTTGAAATCGCCGGATGCCAGCCGGTTCATCTGGTCGATAAGCCGGTTGACGGGACGCAAAATAAGCTTGCCGGAGGAGGTCGCCATCAATGAGCCTGCCAGCAGACTGACCGCAGCCATCAAAAACAGCAAATTGATGGGCGAGATCAGCTCCTCGGATATCTCCTTGATGATGCCTGTGCGCATCAAGATCACAATGATACCGATGGCAGCCAGCACAGAAAACAGCTGCATGGCAAACACCAGCAGAGCGATCAGCAAGGTCAGGCTCACGCGCCCTTTTCGTTTCGTTTTTTTCATAGGTTCTTCACCGCCTTGTATCCAAGTCCCCGCACGGACACGATCTCAAACTCCCTCCAGCCCTCAAAGCGCTTGCGCAGACGTCCGATGTGGACGGTGACGGTCTCCCAGCCGGTGTCGCAATCCGCGCCCCAGATCTCGTCCATCAGCTGGATGCGGGTGAAGATCTTGCCGGGATAGCTCAACAGCTTGTAAAGGAGCAGAAATTCCTTTTGGGGCAGCTCTTGCGTTTCGTCGCCCCGGGTCACGGTGAGTGCATCGTAATCCAGCACCACATCCCCCAGCACGATCCGGCGCTCGCTTACGATCCGCGCCCGGCGCAGCAGTGCCTTAATGCGAAGCAGCATCTCCACCTCGTCGATGGGCTTGGTCATGTAATCGTCCGTTCCCACAAGGAAGCCCTTCTGCTTATCCGCCGGCAGCTGCCGGGCAGACACCATCAGGATAGGCAGATTGTTGTTGCTTTCCCGCAGCAGCTTGGTGAAGGCATAGCCGTCCATTTTGGGCATCATCACATCCAGCACCAGAAGGTCAATATGCTCCCGATCCATTACTTTCAGGGCATCCTCCCCGTTTTCGGCGGTAAAAACCGTATAATTCTCCGCCTGCAGCACCGCTTTGAACAGCATGCGGGTGTTTTTGTCGTCATCGACCACAAGGATCTGAAACATAGGATTTCCTCCTGATCATCGGGTATTTGGGGCAATTTTACCATTTTTTGCTAAACTGAAACGAAACAATACCACTATTTTAAGAGAAGTACGCCTGCAGGTCAAGAGGGGTGTGACCCGCAACTTGGTCTTTGGAATCTCCCACGGGCTAAATCTCAGAATTTTCCGTGTGACCCGTACGGGAATCGATTTGCATTTTCGCCCTTGGCGAAAATTATTGTGTTGCCGCCATCCAGCTGGCGACAAGCAACAGTCCACTGGACTGTTGCATTTAGATCGGTTCGATTCCCGTACGGCAAAAAAGAGACACACCCAAAGGTGTGTGTCTTTTTTGGTGACCCGTACGGGAATCGAACCCATGTTACCGCCGTGAAAGGGCGGTGTCTTAACCGCTTGACCAACGGGCCTGGTAGCGGCGACCTGACTTGAACAGGTGACAGACCGGGTATGAACCGGGTACTCTACCAACT
>JAZNNV010000130.1:0-30879 GCA_045580465.1 Faecousia sp. | reverse complement strand
TTGCGACAAAGCTCGGCTCCAAGTATCTGGGCGCGATCATGGTCGCCGCTTACTCCTACATGGCACTGGTTCCTTTGATCCAACCGCCCATCATCAAGCTTTGCACCACCAAGGCAGAGCGCAAGATCAAGATGCAGTATGAGGGCAAGCCCGTCTCCAAGCTGACAAAGATCCTCTTCCCCATCGTTGTCACCATGATCGTTGCATTCGTCGCTCCCGACGCAGTGGCTCTGATCGGCTTCCTGATGTTCGGCAACCTGATCCGCGAGTGCGGTGTTATGCAGTCTATCTCCGAAACCGCACAGAACGCGCTGGCAAATCTGATCACCATTTTCCTCGGCATCACCATTGCTTCCCAGATGAAGGCTGCCGACTTCCTGCAGCTGGACACCCTGATCATCATCGGTCTGGGTCTGATCGCATTCATCTTCGATACCTTCGGCGGCATCATGGTCGCAAAGGTCATGAACCTCTTCTCCAAGAAGAAGATCAACCCCATGATCGGCGCAGCCGGCATTTCCGCATTCCCCATGTCCGCACGTGTTGTCCACAAGATGGGTCTTGAGGAGGACAATCAGAACTTCCTGCTGATGCACTCCATCGGCGTCAACGTTTCCGGTCAGATCGCGTCCGTCATCGCAGGCGGTCTGATTCTGGCACTGGTACAAGCTGTGATTTAATGGAGGTCAACTATGAATTTTGAAAAAGGTCTTACATTGCTGATGGAAGCCCTGCCCATCATGGGCATTGGCTATCTGGGTATCTTCATCGTGACGCTGGTCATCATCGGTGTTGTCGCCCTGCTGAACAAAATCGGTTCCAAGTAAACCATTCGGGACTGCCGCTATGGCAGTCCCGTTTTTTATACGCAAGAAGAGCCGCCCGAAGGCGGCTCTTTCTTTTTATTTACTGTACTTACCGCGGGAGTTGTGCTTCTTGCTGCGGATCAGTTCAATGACGAACAGAACGATGCCGGTGAGAAGCAGCACGCCCGCCAGAGCGATCAGAATCCACCAGGGGAACTCGTCCTTTTCAGCCGGATTCGGAGACTGAGGGTTCGTCGGTACGATGGGATCGGTCTGAGTGCCGGGATCAGTCTCCGTGGGATCGGTCTGGGTGCCGGTTGCAAGGATCAGCTCCTCACGACTTGCCTCGCAGTCCTTGCAGTTGTAACGGATACTACCGTTTTGGGTTTCTGTCGCTTCTTCCAGAACAGTGCCTTCATCCCAGTTATGGGGCGCTTCTTCGCAATGGGCGCTGCACTCGGTGCAGTATTTCCAGTGATTATTGTCATCATAGCTCCATACCTCGGCAAGGGTATGCTCATGGTTCAGGGGATACTGAATCCAGAAGTTGCATTCGGTACACACCTGCGGTGTATCCGCAGTTGCGGGAGCACCGGGGATATGCTCCAAAATTTCAGAATGGTTGCCGCACAGCAGACAATCCTGCCAGTGTCCGAGGTCGCTGGCTCTCCATTCCATGCCGTACTGGTGCGGTGCAACGCGGATGTGACCGCAGGTGTTGCAGGTCACGTCGCAGGCATCCGTATAATCATGGGTATCGTTATCCATGCGGGAATAGCAGCCCTTCTTCAGGCAGATGTGCCAGTGATAATCCGCGTCCTGCTGCCACTCTTCGCTGAAGTCATGAACATGGGCAAGCTTCGGCTTGATCTCATAACCGCAGGTCGTGCAGGTCTGCGCGGTCGTTTCCGTTGCCGCAGGACCGGGAACGTGAGCCGTCAGCTCTCCCTTATCGCCGCAGACGGAGCAGGCATGCCAGTGTTTATCCTCGTCAGAAGAGAACTTTTCTTCGTACTTGTGGCCGGCTTCTCTGGTCTCACCGCAGCCGTTGTTGCAATCGGGGTCGCAATCGTTGTCCCATGCGTGACCCTTAGGATCGATGCGGACGGTCTTCTGGGTGTGGCACAGCAGGCACTCGAGGGTCTCGGAGCCGGGCTCTGTGCAGGTTGCAGGCGTGATATTGAACCCCTCACCCCAACCGTGTTTTTCAGTTTTGACGTCGCCGCAAATACTGCAGGTACCGACATGCTGCTCCTCGTCCTTGTTCTCCCATGTGAAGTTGTGGCGGCAGCCGATGGTCACTTCCGCAGCCTTTACAGTGATTGCAACATTGTCATTGAGATTTTTGGCGCTGACCTGACCAGTGATGGAGGTCGTGATAGAGGGTGCATCCTCTTTCACCTTCAGCTTGATGATCAACAGATTGCCCGCGTAGGTGTTGTTATCATCAAACGTCGCCACCAGCATTCCGTCGGAGAAATCCATGAAAAGTGCGGAGGTATTGCCGAATTCGTATTCCACATATTCAAAGACCTGCTTATCATAATTCAGCAGTACGCCAAGTGCGGTATAGGGTGTATCGCCGGAGATGCTCACTGTCACCTTGATTTCTTCACCGGCATATACCAAATCGCCGGAAGAAGCGAAAGTGACCTCGCTATCTGCCGCGAATGCGGGCAATGCCAATGCCATCAGCAGCATCAGCGCCGCAAGGAAGACTAACAATTTTTTCATATGAATCACCTTTTCCTTAGTTTGCACTTTCGTTCTGAGCCTTCAGGGGGAAGAGCTCCGGGAAGAGAATGTGGCGCAGCAGATAAACCGCGTCGCGGTCATTGAATTCACCGTCGCCGTTCATATCAGTTGTTCCGCTGAACGGATACAGCTCCGGGAACAGAATATGACGCAGCAGATAAATCACGTCACGGTCATTCAGGCTTCCGTCCTTATCAATATCACCCACGCGCTCTACCAGCTGGAAAACAGCGGTGTAAACCGCGTTGCCGGTGCAGGTGGTCACTTCCTGATCCCAGCCGACAAAGACGAAGACGCCGTCCTTGTTACCGGGCTTTACAGGTGTTTCAGGAAGCACGATGGTATCACCGATCAGGTACTCCCCTTCGCTGAGGATCGTTCCGTCATCCATGCGGAACACGACCTTCGCCTTGATGATCTCCACATCGAACTGTGCGGTCAGACCCTCATAAGTCACTGTCACGGTGTTCTTTCCGACAACGGAATGATCGAAGCCGGAGAGCATGTCCGCGGTGATGCTCTTCACCTGCGTCGTGCCGTCAGAGTACAGAATTTCAAACAGACCGCCCGTCGGGTCGAGCTGTTCTGTCATGTGCAGGTACAGCAGCTTTGTGGGATTTTGAGTGATTTTGATAGAAATCGCTACCTTTTCAGCGGGGTCGATGTCCTCAACGGAAACATAGCTCATGGCGATGTAGCCCTCGTCCGTTTCGCCCCACATTCGCTCGCCATCGGAGACCCAGCGCTTGATCTGCACCAGATCGCCGGTGTTCTTCTTTGCCACGATGCCGTGGGTCAGTCCGGCGCCGGAACGGATGTTAACGCCATCACCCGTCACCTTGCCCCAGTATGGGAACATATTGGCAGTCACGCTGTTGTAGTCCGTATAGTCAAGACGGATCCAGCTGTCACCGAAGCGACCCCATGGATAACCGCCGGCGGTCACGATCTCTTCGATGACCAGCTTATCGCCCTTGTTCACCTTGCCCAGCGCCGCAAAATAGGTCTGCGGGCCGGAGCGGATGTTGACACCGTTGGCAGTCACCGTCAGGTTCAGGGCAACGCCTGTATCCACCTTCGGAATGGTGACCGGCGTACCGGCGGGCGTTTTCCAGTGGGCATAGAGGATCGTGCCGGAGGTCATGGTGGTATCCAGCACCTCGATCTTCGTGCCGCCTTCGCGGGCGGTGTACCAACCGTCAAACACATATGTAACAATGCCGCCCGTTTCATCCGGGCCGGTGGGCGCGGAGGTAAGCTGGGTTCTGATGGCTGTGGGATCGTATGCGTCAAAGCCGTGGATGTAGTAGTTGACCTTGCCGCCGTTGCCGTTCATGAATACATAGCGGTACTGGGGATCTTCGGGATACCACAGACCCATTTTATAAAGACCCTGAGAATACATGTAGGTCTCACGGATTCTTCTGGGGATCAGCACGTACTGACCGCCCGCCGTGCTCCAAAGGAACATGCCGTAAACAAATTCCGAGCCAAGATCGCCGGAGAGCACACCGTTGTGGAAATAACCGGTGGTTTCAGTCGTCCAGTTCGCACCGCAGTTATAAGAGAACGACACCAGCGCATCGTATTGGCTTTGGGTTACGGTCAAGCCATGTTTCTCAATAAACTTGTTGACTTCCTTTTCAAAGTAAGCCAGCTCTCCGCGCAAAAGCTCTTCCGCATACTCCCGGGTAATGGTGTGGAACTTGCCGGGTTCGTGGACTGTCTCCGGGCAGCGGCTGCCATAGCCGATGCTGTACTGCTTATAGTCCCAATAGCAGGTAGTGTAGCAGCCTTCCAGCTCCTTGAGGACCTTCATCATGTCATCCGAGATCTTCCAAGTTTTGTCTTCCGGCTCAGTAGGAGCAGTTGTCGGCTCCGTGGTCTCCTCTGTCGGTTCGGAGGTTTCCTCGGTTGGATCGGAGCTTTCCTCAGTAGGTTCAGAGGTCTCCTCAGACGGCTCGGTGGTCTCTTCCGTTGCTTCCGAAGATTCTTCTGTTGGATCGGTTACCTCTGTTGCTTCTGTCTGGGTTGTGGGATCGGTTTCCGTCCCGGTCGCAAACACAGCCACCGGCATAGGCGCAGCACTCAGCAGGATCGCACATGCCAGCAACCAGCAAATCACCTTCGTTTTCATGGTTTTAACCTCCGGGGATCGAATTTGCCTACATTATACCAGAAAATGTCATACATTGCAAGGGTAATTCTGGTTGTACACAAAATGCATCTTTCTACTTTTTGATGTTGTTTTCGCTTCTTCTTATATCAATTTTAATGTTTTATTACATTTTTATGAACATTTTCTCTGGTAAACATAACATTTTCCATTATTTACTTCCGCTGATTTCCCGTTGATTTCCCGGCGTGGTTATGATAAACTGATTTATATTCATGGAGGGAGAGATCTTAATGCAGCAGAAGAAAGCATTGATCGCCATGAGCGGCGGTGTAGACAGCTCTGTCGCTGCCCATCTGGCGATGCAGGCTGGTTTTGATTGTGTCGGTGCAACTATGCGCCTTTATGAGCCGGATGATACCTCCTGCCCCCGGCAAGTGACAGATGCGAAAAGTGTTGCAGACCGCCTCGGCATCCCCTTCCATACATTCGATATGCAGGATGCATTCCGTTGTCATGTGATGGATGCGTTTGTCCGCGCCTATGAGTGCGGCGCGACACCAAACCCCTGCGTCGAATGCAACCGCCACCTGAAATTCGGGCTGCTGCTCGACCGCGCCCGGGAGCTTGGTTGCGATTACGTCGTCACCGGGCATTATGCACGTATCGCCCGCCATTCCGAAACCGGAAGATTTGTCCTGCGAAAGGCTTTGGATGAAGCAAAAGATCAATCTTATTTTCTCTACGCCCTGACGCAGGAACAGCTTTCTCATATTCTCTTCCCTCTTGGTGAACTGACCAAAGCCGCTGCCCGTGAGATCGCAGAAGCCCAGGGCTTCATCACCGCCCGCAAAAAGGACAGTCAGGATATTTGCTTCATCCCCGATGGCGACTATCCCGCTTTTATGCAGCAATATACCGGCAAAACCTATCCCGCGGGTGATTTCCTCGATCTTGATGGCAACGTAGTGGGAACACACCGAGGCGCATATGCTTACACGCTTGGTCAGCGCAAAGGACTTGGCATCGCCATGGGCGCGCCGGTCTACGTGTGTGGCAAGGACATGGCGGCAAACACCGTCACCGTTGGACCTGAAGAAGTACTGATGCGCACAACGCTTCTGGCGGATAACTGGTACTGGCAGGCTTTCGAAACCTTGGATGCACCCCTGCGTGTCAGCGCGAAAGCACGCTCCCGCATGAGCGAGCAGCCTGCCACCGTTTATCCCGAAGAAAACGGCATGATCCGGCTTGTTTTCGACCAGCCGCAACGTGCCATCACCCCCGGTCAGGCTGTGGTGCTTTATGATGGTGATACCGTCATCGGCGGCGGCACGATCCGCACAGTTTTATAAGCAAAAGACCTGTTGAAGCATTGCTTCAACAGGTCTTATTTTATGTTATCAGATAGATCTCCCACGGGAAGACGATCTTTACATCCTCCAGATCAAAGGCATCGCGGATGCCCTTGCAGATGCGGCGCAGCTTCTCCTGGATCACAGGGGATTGGAAAATCTCCTCGTTTCCTGCTTCGCATGCATACTCAAAAATCCGGGCTCTGTCTTCCTTTGCATAGCTCATGGAGAACAGATCGATGAAGTAGCGGTTTTCGCCCTCGATGTAGGTTGTATCTGTGCGCTCTGCGTTGGTGATGTAGTTGTTATCGTAGGTAAAGCCTTCGGGATTGAGGGTATTCCACTCGTAGAAGGCAGCAGACTTGCTCAGCACCTGCGTATCCATCAGGTGCGCCATAGCATGGCAGAAATTTCCCATCGTGTCATAGCCGACAGCAAGGGCGATCACCGGCTGCTTGCCGTTCCAATACTGCAGACTTGTGGAGGTAGCAAGGCTTCCCTGCTCTGTATCGCCCGTCATGCTGCGAACCGCAACGATCTTCAGCTTTTCACCGGGCATCTGTTCGAAGAAGCCCTCCGGGAAGAAGGCCAGCGCCTGCTCCAATTCCGGCAGGAACTGCTCATACGCCTGCGTCAAAAACTCGACCTCAAAAACATGATCGGAGGGTGCTTGCTTTGCAGCATCTTCCCAGATCAAAACCTCAACGCCATAGCGCTCACCCAATTCTATGGCAGCGCTCGTAATTTCCGCAAGTCCTTCATGATCGGGTTTTTCCTGCGTGTAGCAGGGAGATTTATAGCAATGGTCATCCTGCACAGCGCTCTTGGTCGGATCCCAGCAGCACAGCGTTTCCTCTCCCTGCGCATCCTGCGCAAAGAACCAAACGCTTCCGCTGCCGTCAGTGCGAAGATCCCGGACCTCCGAAATGCCGCTCAGCAAAACCGTACCGATCCGCGCACCCGTGCTCATGCGGTAATAGGTCAGTACGATGCCATCATCCTGCTTTGTTACGACAGCAAGTGCCGCATCAGGCAGAAGCGGATAGACATCACCCTTCTCCGCAGGCCAGAGTACCTCGGAAGGCTCCTGACCCGTGCCGAAATGCAGCCGAAGGAGTGCGCCGGCAGCTTTTTGGAAGAAGTAGTGATTTTCCCACTCGATCAGGCTGTCAAGATAGCTTCCTTCTTCCAGTACAGCGCCGGTGGATGCATCGATCAGGATGGTGTGATTTTTTCCATCCTCCAGCTCTTCTGCGCAACGCAGAACAGTTCCATTCGCCAGTATTCCGGTGATCTGATTGTTCAGCGCAGGATGCTCTCTGAGCAGGCGGGAGATACCGGTCTGCAGGTCCATCATGTAGAAACCGTCTGTTTTTGCGTAGTAAATCGTCCTCCACTCAGGGGAAATCCACGCAACGCCGTTAACATCCTCGGGCATTTGCATTCTGCCGATCTCGCGCAGATTTCCATCCAGAAATACGGTTGCCTCATCGACGCTGTCATAATAAGCGATCCCCTGCTCTGTCACAGAGAAATGCTCCGGCAGCGGGAAGACCCCCTCGCCAAGGGAGATTGTCTTCTCCGGGATCAGTTTCTCCTCAAGGTAAAGCTCCAGCATACCGCTGCCATCCAATTGGCGCAGCAAAAAGATCTGCTCATTTTCAAAAGAGAACGAGCCATAGTATCCCTTTTCGATGCCAAAGCACCGCACAGCGCCGGAGGTCTGCTGCTCCAGTTCGCTCTCCGGCAGATAGATGCCGGGTTCAGTGGGCTGGGTCGCAGGCTCTGACGAAGGCTCTGTAGAGGGTTGCGTTGCGGGTAATGTGGATTCATCGGTAGGGGTCGTGCTATCGGGGGTGTGCTGTGTGCAGCCGCACAAAAGTACGAGAAGCACCAGGATCAAGCCCAACAATCGCCTCATATTACTGTCTCCTTGCCAATGTGTAATCGTCACCCTGTCTGTAATAAGGGCAACGGCTTTGATTTGAAACGAAGATGCGATAATACTCATCCTCATCCAAGTCCATCATGCAATAGTACTCGTCAAATTCCTCATCGTAATCATAATACCAGCAGGTATCGCACTCATGTTCCATCTTCGTCCTCCAACGTGATCACGGTGAAAGTGCCGTTTTCATAGAGCAGGCAGCTGTGGCTGCCGTCTTTCGGGATAGAAACACTGCCGGGATTCAGGCAGCGGATGCCATTTCTGATCTCATCCAGCTTCACGTGGGTATGACCCGAAAGGAAGACACTCCCCCGGGGAAGCGGCGGAAGATGCTCCGGGCTGTCGTGGTGTCCGTGGGTCAGATGGAAAAGCGTTCCATCCACCTGCAGCTGCACAAAATCAGCCATACACGGAAAAGGCAGCACCATCTGGTCCACCTCTGCCTCGCAGTTGCCGCGCACCGCAACAATGATATTCTGATACGCAGAAAGCATCGGGATCACCCGCTTGGGCGCGTAATCCCTGGGCAGATCGTTGCGCGGTCCATGATAGAGCAAGTCGCCTAAAAGCAGCAGCTTGTCAGGGCAGTGCTTTTCCACCTGCTGCATCAGCTTTTCACAATAATATGCCGAGCCGTGGATGTCGGATGCGATCAGTAGCTTCATAATCTCACCTGTCGTTTTGCAAATATGCCGTTACATCAAACGGCTTGATTTTTTCGTCCTTGCGCAAATAAAGGGGATGGTGCGGATGACCCTTTTTCGTCACCGCGCCGACACAGTACCAGCTTGCGCCGTACTCCTGTCCCGCCATCACCATATCACGCACGCAATCAAAAAGGTAATCCCGTTTTTCAATGATCGAACCCCATGCCGCCCATACCGCCGGCTTTTCCGAAATCGAAAGCACATAGCGAAAAGCCGCAAGATTTTCCTTATGCAGCTGCAGGTTGCAGTGCTTTTCCATGGCATTGGGATCGGTGGCACGCTGGGCATAGACGTTAAACATGATGAAGCTGTCAAAGCCGTTGCCAAGGGCGATCCGCTCCACGGATTTGAGCGTGTTATCCAGCGCATCGGGCGCTGCGGTAGAGGGGTTGATGCCGATACAGATCAGCGGATTCTTTCCCCTTGTGCCGAGAATGTAACGGTATTCCGAGTAAAAATTCGGCGCATAAAGCCACTTTTCAATGTTGTATTCCTCTGAGGGTGTGTTGGCTGCCGCCAACGCTTCCGCGAAGGTCACCAGTTCCAGTGTTGCGGTATCGCCTTTGGGAATGTGCATCACTCCACCTCCGGAAACCAATGGGATACAGAAGGATCGTAAAATTCACAGGCATCGCGATCAAGCCCCTTCTGCGCGCACCAGCCGTTAACAGCCGTTTCCAAAAAAGGATCAACGCCGATCATGGTCGTTTGCAGACCGACTGTCCGACCATCCTGCAGATGCAGCTCCACAAGAACGCTGCCGCCCGTGATTATATACAGCTTTTGTCCCTGAATATCACCATAGGAATAGGTCACGCTTTTTCTTCCGAAGGTGGTCAGGATAAAGCTGCCATCGTCATAATAAATGCCGAAGCTCATGTAATAGACGATCAGTCCAATGCCAGCCAGCAGAACGACACAGCCGCCGACCAGCAGCACTGTGCTGTCCTTCGCGCCGTGGAAGATCGCCAGCAAGCCTAAAATACCCAAAACGATACCTGCGCCGCCGTAATGCTGGCTCAGACGGACCGAACGACCCGATTTATGCTGTTTTTTGTTGCGGAAAAATCCGTGAAAGCCTTTATCCAGCAGGAAGCAGACACCGAAGGTCAACGCTCCCACCAGTAAAATTGCCAGAATGTCCATTCTATTCTCCTGAATTTATGCCCACAGCACACAGTCGACGGGAATGTCAAACTCCTCCGTCTCCAGATGGGGCAAAACTTGAAATGCATAGCACAGCGCCAGCGTCGGATGCTCCGGCTCTGCCGACAAAAACTTATCGTAGAAGCCACCGCCATAACCAATGCGATGTCCTTCCCGGTCAAACGCAAGACCCGGCATAAGCACCAGCGCAGTGGGATCATCTGCCACCGGCTCGTCCGCAATCGGCTCCGGGATGCCGGCATAGCCGGCTTCCACTTGCGACAGATCGGTCAGGTAGATAAACTTCATCTCATCGCCGTAGACCTTCGGCACGGCAACCTTCTTGCCGTCTGCCAGCGCACGCTCCAAAACCGGCACCGTACGCACCTCCTGATTGTAGGGCAGGTAGCCGTAAAGCGTTTGAGCGCTCTTGTATAATTCCGATGCCAAAAACAGCTCTGCAAGTCTTGCGCTTGCCTGCTCGATTTGCTCCGGAGTCATGGCGCGCTTTTGCTCACGAATCTGTTTTCTCAGTTCTTTTTTGTCCATTGTCCGCCTCCGTTGCAGGTACAGTCCGGAACATCCGGAACCACAGCAGAATTGCCAGCTGACCGGGAATGCCCAGCAGCAGCACACGCCACACATCCAAACCCAGCACGCGCAGCGTCAGGTAAAGGCTCAGCAGCGAACCCCAAACGATTGCGGAGATCAGAAATTTGTTGCTGCGGTAATCATGCCACGCAGAACGCAGGCACACACCCACGATCGCATTGGCGGGAATCGCATAGGAAAATGCCAGCCAGCTGTTGGGAATATCCAGCGACGCAAGGATCACATAGAGCAGCAATGCCACGAACCACACCAAAACAGACGACAGTCCGAGAATGATCCGCTTGTCCGCCTTGCGCTTGAGGGTCTTTTCCACCACTTGTCCCATTGCCTGCTGCACTGGTCCGGTTTCCTTTGGCAGCGCGTCAGGATCGGACAAAAGCACATCGACCGTCACGCCAAGAACCTCCGCCAACGCGACCATGGTCAGTACGTCCGGGACAGATTCACCGCGTTCCCACTTCGAGATCGCCTTATCAGAATAGTTGATCTTCTCCGCAAGCCCCGCCTGAGTCAGACCGAGCTTCTTTCGAAAAAGCGCGATGTTTTTGCCAATTTGGCGCTTTAACTTTTCGTCTTCCATAAAGGACCTCCAAAACCATACTTATGCACATTATACCAAATTTTATTTCATTTTGCAACCATTTCTACAAAACGCAAAAAGCCTGCCGCTTTTTCAGCGGCAGGCAGTTGCTTTTTATTCCTCTTTGAACAGTTGATGTGCGCAATATTGGATGATCTTACGGCGGGTAATAATGCCAATGAATGTATCTTTATCATCCACCACCGGCACAAAATTCTGAATGCTTGCCCGCTCCACAAGGTCGAACATGGACGTGGTCACGCGGACCGGCACGTTATCCTTCCGACGGGAAATCTCCATGATGCGATGAGCCTCTGCCTGACGCATATCCATGTAGCACATATTCTTGATCGCCCAGAGAAGATCACCTTCTGTCAGCGTTCCCCGATATTCGCCACGTTTATTTAGGATCGGCAGTGCCGCATAACCGGCAGATTCCATTTTTTCCAGCGCCTGACGCATGGTGTAATCGTCATATAAGTAAGCACACATTGCCTTCGGTGTCAGAAAGAATAAGATGTTGTTATTCATGATTGCTCCTTTATTCACTCTGCATTGGCGGCAATCCTGCCACCACTATTATTATAGCATAGTTTTCAAAAAGAAGCATCACTATTTGTTGTAATTTCGCCTTTTACCCGCCGAAAAACAGAGGCTGTTTTTGTGACTATTGCACAAAGAAGCGGTTTCAGCAGTTATCGGTGAGTATCTTCTGATCCGGGAAATACGTTTCGACAAAATCCACCTGACGGACAGAAAAACGCTTTCCGTTGAGATATTCCAGCGCACCGGCATCTGTGGAAAAGCGGAAGGTCAGGCAGTAGGAATACAGTGCCTGATAATTGCGGTCAAAGCGCTTGTCCAGCTTGCCGTACTTCCCATCGCCCAACAGCGGATGACCCGCATGAGCAAACTGGGCGCGGATCTGATGGGTGCGTCCCGTGATCAGCTCACATTCCACCAGCGACAGTCCGTTTCTCGATGCAAGAACACGATAATTGGTCTGGCAGCTTTTTGCGCCGGATTGGGGGGTATCGGTGACAAATACGCGATTCTGCTTCGCATCCTTGAAAAGATAGCCACGCAGGCTCCCCTTCTGCGGTTTGGGTGTCCCCTCCACCACCGCAAGATAGAGCTTCTCCATCTCCCGGTCTTTGATCTTTTGGTTCATAATGCGCAGCGCCTCCGCGGTCTTCGCCGCGATGACGATGCCACCGGTATTCCGATCAATGCGGTTGCACAGCGCCGGCGCAAAGGAATTTTCCTCCCGGGGACGCCACTCCCGTTTCTGATACAGATACGCCTGAATGTGGTCGATCAGCGTGCGTCCGTACTCTGCGCCGTCATGGGGATGGACCGCAATGCCGGGGCGCTTATCCACCAGCAGGATATGCTCATCCTCGTAGACGATGGAAAGCTTCGGTGTGCTGACAGTGAGAAATGCATTGTCCTCCCGGGGTTTGTCAAAAAACTCATCGTTGATATACAGCTGCAGGACATCTCCCGCCTGCAGGCGGGTATCCCGTTGGACACGAGCGCCGTTACATTTGATCCGCTTCAGGCGAATGTATTTCTGCGCCAGCGATGCCGGCAGCAGCGGAACAGCCTTGGCAAGAAACCGATCCAGCCGCTGTCCTGCATCATTGGGAGCAATGGTCAATTCTTTCATTCCTGATTTCCCGCCTGCGTCGCAAAATAGCTGTTGATCTGCTCTGTAAATTCCACAGCCGCGTTATAACCCATCTTGCGCTGGCGGTTGTTCATGGCAGCGACCTCAAGGATCACCGCCAGATTTCGACCGGGTGTGATGGGAATGGTATTCATGGGGATCTCAACGCCCAAGATCTCCATGTGATGCTCTTCAAGTCCCAGCCGGTCATAAACCGCCTGATTGTTCCAAGGAACAATGTTCACCACAAGGTTGATCTCATTTTCCGCCTTGACAGCGCCCATACCGAAGAGCTTTGCCACATTGATGATACCAATGCCGCGCAGCTCGATATAGTTGCGGATATGACCGGGTGCTGAGCCGATGAGCGTATTGCCGGCAATTTTACGGATCTCAACCGCATCGTCGGCAATCAGCCGGTGACCGCGCTTCAGCAGCTCAACCGCCGCCTCGCTTTTGCCGATACCGCTGTCACCGATCAGGAGCAAGCCTTCACCATAAACCTCCACCAGCACGCCATGCCGCGTAATACGGGGTGCAAGCTCCATACGCAGATAGTTGATGATCGCGGAAACGATCGTACTGGTCGCTTCCTTGGAACGAAGGATCGTCACATTATGCTTTTCTGCCATCCGCAGGCAGTCCTTCCCCGGCTCAAACCCCCGCGCCAGAAGGAGCGCCGGGAATTTGTAGGAGAACAGCCGGTCATAGACAGACAGCCTTTCCGACTCTGTCATTTTCTCAATGTAGCTGATTTCAACGTTACCCATGACCTGCAAGCGCATCGGCTCGAAGTGGTCAAAGTAGCCTGCCAGCTGCAAACCGGGACGTGCCACATCCTCCACCGTCAGGTGAATGGCATCAAAATCAGTGGCGCGATAAGCCACATCCAGTCCGAATTCCTCAACCAGCTGCTTCAGCGGAACGCAATAATCATGTACCATAGGATCACCCTTTTCTTTTTGCTACGCCTAGTATAATATATTTTGCACCATTACGCAAGCCCTTTCCGTATCGGAAGAAATCGCCTCTTTCTTGACAAATGTTTAACTGATAGTATAATAAAAACAAAACGCAAAGGAGAAATGGATCATGTCCGAATTAATTCTCTTCCAAGGCGACTCCATTACTGATTGCATTCGCAGCCGTGAAAATGACGTCGATGTAGGCACTGGCTACCCTCTTCTTGTCAAAGCGGAATTGGGGTTTGAGAAGCCGGAGCAGTATAATTTTATCAATCGGGGTATCAGCGGCAACCGCATCGTAGATGTCTACGCACGCATCAAGATGGACATCATCAACCTGAAGCCTGACTATATGAGCATTCTCATTGGTATCAATGATGTTTGGCATGAGATCGCTCGCCAGAATGGTGTCGCACCTGCCAAGTTTGAAAAAATCTACGATATGCTGCTGGAAGAGATCAAAGAAGCGCTTCCGGGTATCAAGCTGATGATCCTTGAGCCCTTCGTACTCAAAGGCTCTGCCACCTGCGTTGCCGAAGAACCTGATCGTTGGAGCCGATTCGACGAAGGTGCAAAGGCAAACGCTGTAATCGCCCGCAAGCTCGCCGAGAAGCACGGCGCGACCTTTGTCGAGCTGCAGAGCATATTTGACGAGCTGGATGCTGCCCACCCCGGTCTGTGGACGGGAGACGGCGTTCACCCCACCGCTGCCGGTCACGAGGTGATCAAGCGCGAGTGGCTCAAAGCCTTTCGGACACTGTAAATAAGGAGTCTTTTTATGAAGCTTTCTAAACACTGCGCTTTGACGATCGTCCTTCCGCAGAATCCGACCCCGCGTGAGGAGTTCGCCTGTGACGAATTAACAAAATACCTCACCCGAATCTTCGCGGGTATCCACATTGCCGCTGTCAGAGATACCGTCCCTGCCACCGGATGCCGTATCCTTTTAGGCAATCCGGAGCGCAACCGGCAAACCGCCTCTTATATCACACGGGAAGAATTTGAACGTCTGGTTCCCGAACCCGAGGGTATGCTGATCCAAAGCTTTGAAGGGGATGTGCTGATCTGCGCCGGCAGCAGCAAAGATCCCAACGAGTGTGAACGGGGCACGATCTATGCCGTTTATGAGCTGCTGGAGCGTTTTCTCGGATGCAGCTTGGCTGCCTTTACGAACCCCAATTATGCAGGCGGCGAGTACGTGCCGTCGCTCGGTGCATTGGAATTGAAAGACATATCCTATGTCAAGCCCTGTGCCGACAATCCCTACAGAACCGCCATCGTTCAATATTCTCATGCAGATGTTTCCCACTCTCATCAACTAACGCTTCCCTTTTTTGATTGGCTCTGCAAAAATCGCTATAACCGCATCATGCTTTGGGTAAGCACGTATGAGGCACACAAGAAAACAGGTCTTGTGCAGGAGGCGGAACGACGCGGACTGCGGTTTACCGTCGGACACCACGAGGCGTCTGATCTGTTCATCCCACCCTTTGGAAATGAATACTTTCCCGAACACTATTACGAAACCCACCCGGAATACTATAGGCTGACCGAAGACGGAGAACGGTTTAAATCCGAAGGCATTTGGGGCGCGTGGATTTTCTGCAGCCGCAATCAGGAGCTGATTCGTCAGATGGCAAAAAACATCTGCCACTGGATCGAGCTGAACCCTGCGGTAGACTGCATTTCCCTCTGGCAGAAGGACGGTCATGCTCCACAATGCACCTGTCCCGACTGCGCCGCTTACACGATTACCGAAAATTATGCCTATTTTCTCAGCGAAGTGGCTGAGCTTGTACGTCAGCAGCACCCTGAAGTGCTTATCGATATGCTTGTTTACTCCAGAATGTGGGATTGCCCGCGTAATTTGAAGTTGGCATCGAACATTCTTGTAGAGGAAGCAACATGGTATCGCGGTGGCTTGCGCTCCGTCGGCAAACCGGACGGAAGCTGCTTGAACAACACCCTCTACGAGGATAATCTGCTGCAATGGAAGCAAACCGGCGCTGCGGTCGCCTACTATGAGTACTATATGGGTGTCTACCCCGCACGCAACCGTTACATGCCGGCAGCCGACGAGCAGCAAAGCATCTTCCGGCGCACCGCTGAGCTGGGTGTTTTGGGCTCCGGTACGCAAATTGAATGCTTTAACATTTGGAACAATCTGTTCAATTTCTACTGCTTCGCCAGAACTGCCTATGACACCTCTCTTTCCATGCAGGACAATCTGCGTACCTTCACTCCCATTTTCGGAAAAGGCAAAGACCGGATCGCAGAAATCATCCAATTTCTGGAAGATGCCATGGACGGACAGGAAAGCATCATGAACGCATCGCTCCACCTGATGAAGCACACCGACATGACTCCCATTGACGCAAAATTTGAAGAAGCGCTGATGCTTGCAGACACACCTGCATCACGCAACAATATCCGACTTCTGCGAATGGTGCTGCGCTATTCCAAGCTGGAAGCAGAAAATACCGTTCTGTTCGAGGATAAGGATTTCGTCAATCTTGAGCCGTGTCCCGATGCCACCGGAGAGCTCACCTACATGAGCAAAAATTTCGACAGCTTTTATTGGAACGATCCCGGCTTTGGCATTATGCTCCCCGTCGATTGCAAGCCCGATGCGAAATTCGAGCCCGATCACTGGTATCAGTTTGAAACACTCTGATCTTCAGCAAAAACCGCCCCTTTAAGGGGCGGTTTTTACATTATTCGCGTTTATTGATAGCTAAGTCCTTCCTTTTCAAGCAGCGCCTTCAAGGTCGATGCGGCAAAATCAAATGCCTCCGCATTATCCTTGTAGGTGTACTGGGTTTCCCTCTTGATGCTCACATCATCGCCCAGATCTTTCAGACCCACAAAGTCCATCAGATGCGGCTCGAGGGTGAGCATTACATTCTGATGATCCTTGGCATAATCGCTCAGGATGCGACCGATGTTGCCATCACCGCTTCCGGGAGGAACGACCGTGTTATCCGCCGCGGATGCATCCTTGATGTGGAAATAAGCCAGCTGATCCTTCAGAGCATTGTAGACCTGCCAAGTATCGCAGCCGCACTGGACAAAGTTGGCAGGGTCAAAGATGAATTTCATGCGGTCACCAAAGGTATCCATCAGATCACGCACGCGGCACTCCACGTCGCCGTAAATGTCCTTCTCGTTCTCATGGTAGAGTGCGATGCCGGTAGGCTCTGCGATGTCCAACATCTCCTTCATCCAGCCAAATACCTTCTCCCGATGGGCAGCGGCATTGCCGTCCTGAGGAAGGAAAACGGAGAACATACGAATGCGGGTCGCACCAAGAATTTTGGCAACGCCCAGCGTATGCAGGAACATGGCGATGTGTTCTTCATAATTGTCGTCCAGATTCAGCTTGCCGATGCAGGAGCCGATGGTCACGACCTTGATACCGGCAGCATCCAGCTTTTTCTTATATTCGACAACCTTTTCAAGAGGTGTCTTACAGATATTCAGTCCGTCCACAGAACGGATCTCCATATAATGAATTCCGTTTCTGTGCAGGGCAGCAATTTGCTCGTCAAGGGTAACGCCCGCTTCATCGGCGAAAGCGCTGAGAATAAAATCACTCATGACAGTTTCATCCTTTCAATCGCTTATTCAGGAAGTGCTTCAGGCTCTTCCTCTTCGTCATCCTCTTCGTCTGTGTCCTTTGGAATATACATATCAAAAATCCTGACGAGGAAAATGCTTTGCAGGTATGCAATGCCTGGAATGCCGAAGAAAAGATAGAACGCAACCGCGATGGTAAAGCTTGCGGGAGACCATAACAGCATCAGCAGCGGGGCAGCCGAGATAACGCCCATGACAAAGGATGCGAGAATGTGGCGCACCGCAACCGCAAAGGAGGTCTTGAAAAGCTGCTTGGTGGTGTTATTGAACTTCGCAAGGATCGCCCAAACGTAGTTGACCACCATGATAAACACAGCAGCAAAGAAGATCAGCACTACGAATATGAAACGGTCAAACAAACCGCCTGCCTGTGACAACTGGTAAATATAATAGAAATCGAAAACGAAGAAAACGCTGATACCAAGGATGATCAGGCCAACAACAATTCCCTGCTTCAAATTCACGCGAAAGGAATGGAAAAAGTCGTGGATAATTCCGCCTTCTTCATTACGGACCATTTTCAGCGTGACCCAGTACACCGCGGTGATGGCAGGGCCGATGGTCACAATCGGGATGCAGCAAATAAGCATGAGCCAGTTCAGGATCATCACATTTGCCAACTTTTCAAGAAATCTTACAATGGGAGAATCGGTACTAAACAAATTCATGAAGTTGCCTCATTTCGGGAGAAATTCAATGCCCAGCGGAAAATTGTTTTCCGCTGGGCACAAGCTTTGAGTCAATTAGCGGGTCATGTGCATTGCCTGCTCCTTGGGGATCTCGAGCACCATGGGCTCGCCTCTCTGGAAACGGGCAAAATCTTCGCACAGCTCCAGAACGCAAACCTCACGCATGTCGATGGTCGGACCGCCAACATGGGGCATCAGCAGAACATTCTTACACTGACGGATGGGGTTGTCCGCCTTCGGAGGTTCCTCAGCGTAAACATCAAGGACAGCACGGAAACGGCCTTCCATGAGCATCTCGAACATCGCAGGCTCATCAATAACACCACCGCGGGCGGTATTGACCAGCAGAGACTCCGGTCTCAGCTTGCTCATCAGCTCACGGGAAACCAATCCCGCATTCTTGGGGTTCATGGAGGAGTGGATGCTGACAACATCACATTCTGTGAAGATCTCATCAAGCGTTGCCAGACGTCCGCCATACTTTGCCGCCTCTTCCTCGCTCAGATAAGAGGAGTAGATGCGAACATCGCACTTGAACCAGCGGATCAGCTCCAGGAAGTGACGGGCGATAGCGCCGAAGCCAACGATACCCACCTTCTTGTAGAACAAGCCCTTATTGTTCAGGCTTTCATCCTTCCAGCCGCCGGCACGCATAATATCGGACATCAGCTCGATCTGGCGCAGACCGCACAAGGTATATGCCAGCGTTGCTTCAGCCACAGAGCGGGCAAAAACATCGTTTGCACCAATGATTTTGATGCCGCAATCATAGATCTCGGGATCAAACTGGTAGGCGATGGAACCGGCGGTATGCGCGATCATTTTCAGATTGGGCATTCTCTTGACGGTAGCAGCATTCATTTTGGGAGTGCCCCAACCGGTCATGATCACATCGCAATCCTGCGCCAGCTCGATCAGCTCTTCTTCCGTCAACTGGCGGTCATAGGGATTCCAAACGACCTCGCCAACTGCTTCGCAAGCAGCGATGGAGCGCTCGGTATAGAATGTATCGCGAACCAAGCCAATGGGAAGCGCCATGAAAATCTTCATATTGTATACTCCTTAGCCCTTAACAGAGCCCATCATAACGCCGCCGACAAAGAATCTCTGAACGAACGGATAGATGATCATAACGGGAACCATGGTGATGAAGATAACAGCACCCTTGATGCCTTCGGGGGTCAGCGCGCTGGCAGTGGGGTCCATTTCGATGGTGTTTTCTTCGATCAGCATGTTACGCAGAACGACCTGCAGAGGCATCTTCGAAGAGGTGTTCAGGTACAGCATGGGGGTGAAGAAGTCGTTCCAGTGACCCATGAAGTAGAACAGGCCAAGGGAAGCGATGGTCGCCTTTGCAAGGGGGAGAGCGATTCGGATGAAGACCTGGAAATCGCCGGCGCCGTCCAGATAAGCAGCCTCATACAGGCTTTCGGGAGTGGCGCGGAAACCGTTGATCATGATGATACAGTTATTCGTATAAATGATGTTGGGAATGATCAGCGACCACATGGAGTCAAGCAGACCCAGCTTGGAGACCAGCATGTAGGTGGGGATCATGCCGCCGTTGAAGTACAGCGTGAAGATCATTGCCTTCATGATGAAGGAACGACCCATCAGCTTGGACTTGGACAGCGGATAAGCCATCAGAACGGTAGCAGCCAGGTTGCAGGCAACACCGACAGCGGTGTAGAGGATCGCAAGACCGAAGCCGCGCATCACTCTGGGGTTCGCGAAAACATAGTTGTAGGATTTCAGGGTGAAGTCCACGGGGAAAATGGTGACCTTGTTGGCACCGATGGCGTAGTTACCACTGAAGGATCTTGCCAGAACGTTCAGAACGGGATACAGGATCAGAAGGCACCAGATGATATTAAAGGCATGGGCGAAAATATCGATACCGTCGATTCTGTTTCTCTTGTTCTTGCGAAGGGTCTTATTTTCTTTGATTGCCATAATGATAAACCCTCCTTACCAAAGACTGGTCTCGGTCGCAACGGACGCAATCTTGTTAAACGTGACGACCAGGATGCAGGAAATGACGGACTGAACAAAACCGATGGCGGAGGAGTAGGACATATTGGTACCCTGAACAACACCGACACGGTAGATGTACGTAGAGATGACGTCAGAAACGTCGTAAGTAGAAGGCTCCATCAGGAGCAGGGACTTGTCAACACCGACGCTGATGATGTTACCGATGGACAGCAGGAACATAACAACGATGGTGGGCAGAATGGACGGCAGCGTGATGTGGATGATTCTCTTGAAACGGCTGCAGCCGTCGATCTCCGCTGCTTCGTACAGCTGGGTATCCACGCCCGCCAGCGCGGACAGGTAGATGATGGCGCCGGAGCCGAGGCCGGACCACAAACCGGAGCCGATATAAATGGCATAGTACCACTCAGACTTCAGCATAAAGTCGATGGGCTTCACGCCGAACCAGCCGAGGATCGTATTGACGAAACCGGTGGTGGGAGACAGCATCTGACGGAACAGGGAGCAGATGATGACGATGGAGAAAAAGGTGGGCAGATAGGAAATCGTCTGGTAAGCCTTCTTCAGCTTCGGCTGACGGACCTCGTTCAGAATCAGAGAGAAGATGATCGTAGCCGGGAAAGAAACACAGAAGCCGAGAACGCCCAAGGTAACGGTGTTCTCAACCAGATCCCAGAACTCCTTCTGACCGAAGAAGCGCTTAAAGTGCTGGAAGCCAACCCAGGGACTGGCATCTCCGAGGAAAGGAGAGTACTTCTGGAACGCGACCTTCAAGCCCCAAATGGGACCGTAACGGAAGATGATCCAGAAAAGCACGCCGGGAAGGACCATGAGGAGCAGTTCGCGCTGGGCCCACACCCGAGCCCAAAAACTGGTGCCGCCTTTTTTGTTTCGATTAGGAAGCCGGGTACCCTTGTTTGCTTTTACGCTCGGGTGTACGTCCTGCTTGGAATTGGTAGTTGCCATAAAGTGTATCTCCTTTCGAATGGGGAGGAGCGGCAAGCCGCCCCTCCCGCGGGGAAAAACTGGGGTATATCAGATTAGCTGTTCAGGAAGTCCATAACTTCACCGTACTGATCCAGGAATTCTTCGACCCAAGCGTCGAAGTCAGCTTTGGTCCAGTTGTCGGTGATGAACTTCTGCTGCATAGCCTTGATGTCCTGCTGGGAAGCAGTGTAGGCGTCAGCCATTTCGACATCGGTCCATGCCAGCAGCGGAGGAGCCTTGAAGAAGCCGATCTTGTCGCCGATCTCCTGAGCCAGCTGCTCTTCAGCGTTGAAGGTGAAGTAGGGGCTCTCGGGAGCGTAACGGATGGTCAAAGAGGTGGACCACATACCGTACTTAGCAGCAGTGTAGTTGATGTCGTTGTTGACACCACCGGGCATGGATTCGTCGATCCAGTTGTACTTGCCGTTCTCGTCGATCTTCAAAGACTCGTCGGGACCAACAGTGTTTGCCCATGCGCCGCCGAGCTTGGAGTCGTCGTACATCCAGTTCATGATCGCAATAGCGCACTCAGCAGCCAGAGGATCCTCGGCATTGATAACGGTACCATAGCTGTTAGAGAACTTCTTCAGCTCCAGAGTCATGCCGTTGGGGCCAACGGGGGTGGGAGTGGGGATCTCATGGTCAGCAACGCCTTCTTCAACGAATGCAGCGTTGTGCATGGTCATCCAGCCCAGCCAGGAGTTGTAGATGTAGCCTCTGTGGTTCAGGATGTCGTCCTGGATAGCGCCGTTACCCTGAGTCAGGATAGCGGGGTTCATCAGACCTTCGTTGTAGCAGGTCAGCAGCAGGTTCATCATGTCGTAGTATTCATCGGTGGTAGCACCGTAGAACCACTTCTCGTTCTCGTAGTCGTAAGCAGCGTAAGAGCTGTTAACGCCCCAAGTGTAGATCATGCGGTCCAGAGTGCCCTGCCATGCGCCGCCGGTCAGGGGGTAGGAAGAAGGATTGTACTTCTTCAGGTCGCGCAGCATCTGCAGGAAGCCGCCGTTAACGGTGTCGCCGGACCACTCAACGCCAGCCTTCTTGAACTCGGCTTCGTTGTAGATCCAGTAGTGGTTGACAGCACGCTCGGAGTCCCAAGTGGGCAGGATGTAGTGAGCGCCGGTAGCGGAAGAGGTCAGCATGTACTCTTCGTAAACTTCTGCCTGATCAACAAAGAACTTCTTGAAGTGAGGCATCTTAGCCAGGGTGTCTTCGTCCATAACGTTGACGAATGCGCCCTGATCGCCGTACTCAACAATCTGAGCGATGGTGCCGAAGGACTCGAAAATGGTGGGCAGGTTGTTGTCAGCCAGCAGGGCTGCCATCTTGTCGCCGTAAGCACTCTGCTCGATCTCAACGACCTGAATGTCACAGCCGAACTTCTCTTCGATCTGCTTGAACATCCACAGCTCGTCCTGCTCGGTGGAAGCGACAGCAGCGACGGTAACGACGACGCCCTTGAACTTGTCGCCGTAAACGAACTGGCCGTTCTCGTCGACGGGGTAGGGACCATCATAATTAGTATTAGGATCAGAGGGGGTGCTGGGGTTGCTGGGGGTGTTGGGGGTGCTGGGATCGGTGGGATCGGTGGTGGTGTTGCAGCCTGCAAACAGAGCCACGACCATGATCAGAGCCAGCAACAATGCGAGGGTCTTTTTCATTGAGTTTTCCTCCTTAAAATAGTTTGAAGCTCTCGCTTCCAAACGGTATGGAATAACCACACCATTTTATGGATTTATTATACACGATGGTTTTCGATTTGGCTAGTGCTATTTTGCACAGAAATCCGCCATTTTTCTGTGGGGAAAAAGCTCCGTTTTTGATGTTTTTGACGAATGCATGGCATTTTGCACAAAAGCGCAAATTCTCTTTTATGCAAATTAACAACAATCAAGCGTTTTTCCCGCTCAGCGCACAAAATTGTGTTGTATAATCTGCTTATTTTACCACCAGGAGCGGATGTTCAGGGGCTTGCGTTCTTCAGGAACGCGGGCGTTGGTCTTCAGGCTCTTGACGATCTGTCCTGCGCAGTAGGCGACGAACTCAAACAGCTCCTCCCGGCGCAGCATAATGCCGCCCAGTGGGTCAAATGCGACCTTGCCGTCAGCGCGCATGACCGCAAGCTGTGCCTTGGCATCCCGGATCAGGGCTTCGCACCGCTCGCAGATGTCGGGATTGACGGGCGTGCCGTCTTCAAACCAGCGGTCTGCCTCCATATAAAGATCCATGTAGCGGGTCAGCTGACTGCAGAGCTTTGCGCCCATAACGGCACATTCGTGGAGGAAGCTCAGGTGGGCGCGGACGCCGGCTTCCAGATCGTCAGCCGCCAGCACCTCTTCCAGAATGTCACGGGCAGAGGCTGTAGCAAGGGCGCATTCGCTGAAGCGCTCCCGGTAGAGCTGCTGATTGGCAGCCGTTGCGGGGGTATCCCACAGCATCGGGAAGTTGACCTTGGTATAATTTGTCCAAAGCTCTACATTGCAGGCGGTGAGAATGGGGCTTTCGCCGTTTTTGCCCGTAACGCGATAGAAGTCCGCGATGCGCTTGCCGTACTTGTCGCCAAAGAGCAGGCAGCAGGAGGTTTCCAGCAAACCGCCATCGCCGTAAATGCCCTCAGGGCGGATAAAGCCTTCCCGCAGCTTGTTGTAGTGGTCAAACTGGGGTTCAAAGGAACCCATCAGCTCTACATTATAAAATGCGGAGTTCATGGGATTCCAGAAGTATTCCGCATTGGCGATCATGGTGGGCTTGTGCAAAGAGATGCCGTTAAATGCACAGACCACTTCAGCTGTTGCCATCAGCGCTGTATAGGCGGCGCTGGCTGTATAAATCTTGTCGGAATAGAAGCCGTCGCCGCTGGAGTAGAAGTCAGACAGGAATTGAGGAACACTCTCAGCAAGCTTGTCGTAGCGCAGGACCGGTTCATCATGCTGATAAAACAATTCACGGAAACCGGGCACAAACACCTGCTTGTTCCGCACGCAGCTGCTGATCGCGCCCCAGAATTTGCGGCACTTCTCAAAGGTCTCGTCACTGGAATTCTTCGCATAGGCATAACCTGGGCTGACGGGGCTGATCAGCATATCCGGGAATTCCGGCAGCAACGCATCGATGATCCGGTCATAAAAGGCAGCAAAAGCACCGGCTGCGCCGTCTGCTGCATAAAGCGAATCATTGGGGAACTTCTCACGGCAGCAGGCGCAGCGTCCCTTCCACAGCGGCTCATGGATCTCGTCGGCATCCATGTTGTGGGTCAACAGAATGCGCACACCGGTCTTGCGCATATAATCACGCAGCTCAGAGATCTTGTCATCCGTCAGATCATCATTGGTCAGACACGTTCCGTAGGTGCGACCCTTCAGGGCATTTTCATCTGCATCAACGGAGCGATCGTATGTACCGATGCAGTCGTACAGCTCACCGTCCGGGTAGGGTCTGCGGTTATAAAAGACGCGACCCTGATAGGAGTTGTTATGACCGGCAGAGCCATAGCTCATGGTATAACCGCCGCTCATGAGAAAAACACCGCGTTTTTTGCCGTACTCCGCAAGACCACAGACCGCATCATCATAACCGGGGAAGCGCTCGGTACGCCAGCCAAAGCCGTCCACATACATCAGATTCAGCTTGGCACGCGCCATCTGATCCATCGTTTCTTTGATCCGCGCAATCGCATTGGGCAGACCATCGCCAAAGTCATACGACCACACACCGGTCTCTGCCCACATTGTATTTTTGATACCACGGAAGCGGATCACCGGGCGGTCGTAGATTTCGAAGGTTTCAGGTGCTTCACCCCACAGCTGCAGCAGGGTCATCATGCCGTAAAACGCGCCCTGAGCAGTCTGGGCGAAAATCGTCGTTTCGCCGGAAGCCCTTTTCAGGATATAGCCCTGCTCCCGGGCGTTTTGCTCCGCGAAGAAGGCATCGTCGGAAAATACGATTTTCAGCACATCGCCTTCGCCGCCAAACTGCGCGTTCAGCATCTCAAAACCGCAATCAAGCTTTTCATCCGCAGGAAGATCGCAGAGTCGCTTGGCAAAGCCGGTGTAGGCGGTCAGTTTTTCGGAATAAACAAACTTTTGGGGAGTGGGAATCAGTTTTTTCATAGTCATCATACTCCTTATTGTGATAAAAACAGCCTCCGCTTCCCTATTCATGGTTTGCAGAGGCTGCTTCTATCTTAAATTGTAGCACAGTTTGACCAAAAGTCTATTGTGCAATCGCGGTATTTTTGTGGACAATTACGACATTTGCACAATCAATGCTTCATTGCCGCCAGATCCACCTGCACCTCTTCCCAGAAAAGGGTGTCCTCCACCAGCTTGTTGTCGATCTCCCAGAAGTGGTTCATCACATCCTCGGGACGAAGTCCCTTGGCAGCGACCTCTTCGAGGTATGCACGAAGCTGCTCCGCTTCGATGCTGCAATCCGTCGCAAACAACTCAGGACTGTCCACCAAAGCGCACAGCAGATTGGAAACCACGGGAGAAGCGGGGTTTGTCACATTCAGGGTGCAGACGGTCAGCAGACCCTTGCCCACCTTGACGGAGAACAGATGGGAGAACTTGCGCAGAGTATCCTCGTCGATAAAGTCCTTGATTCCATCGATCAGTCCCTTCATGCGGTCGCGGACAGGCTTGTCGATGCCGCTGAGGAATTCAGTGACTGCCACGGGGAAGGTATCCAGATTGACCTTAGTGCCTGCCTCCAGCAGGGGCTGCAGGTTTTTGTCGAAATAACGGTCAGACGCAAAGACGCTCTGCAGCTTCTCATCGATGATACCGCCCAGATTGCTGCCCCGATCCCAGATGCAGGGTTTGAAACGCTCCAACGCGCCGGGCAGCTGATAAGCGTTGCGTTCCGCCTTGTACTCATAAAACAGCACCACATGCTTGCCGGCTTCCAGATCGGCAAAGACCTCATCATTGAGCTTGTCGGTCACGATCAGCCCGGATGCCTTCTTGCCCTGCTCCAAGTAGGTTTTCAGCGCGCCATTCTCCAGCTTCAGCTGAGGCAGGCTTGCGGGTACTTTTCGGGGATAGAACCAGATGTTCCATTCGTTCTTAACGCAGAGGTCGCCGCTTGTAAACTCTGCCCGCAGAGTGCGCATTTGCGCCTTGCCAGTAGGCTTGACGGAGATCTCCAGCTCCGCCAGCTTCTGCAGACCGCCACCCAAGACAAAATCCTTGCCCTCGTAGAGCAGCTCATCGTCCAGCCACAGCCTGTAATCACCCCGGATCTCCGCCTCAGGCAGGAAATCGGATGCAAAAAGGCTTGCGTGCAGAGTGCCATCCTCATAGGCGATCTCGTCGCTCAGATCCGCCAGCAGCACAAGGTCGTCATTCATCTGACGCAGCCAGCTGCAGTCGATGCCCTTGTCGTCATCGAAGCAGTCAACGATGCCGTTTTTGTTTTCATACTTCAGGCAGTCGGAGAACTGGAGCATCTCATAGCCGCACAGCGGCGAGAGGCGCATTTCCTCCAGATAAGTCTTGATCGCCATCAGCTTCCATTTCATAGAGCCGGCGCGGTAGTCCTCCATGCGCCCGGTCAAACCCTTGCGGGCGATCAGCTTGGGCATTTCGGTCATGAAGCGGGGCTTTGTGATCCCCTTCTCCTGTAGATACGCAGGTCCGACCTTTTCCGCGAATGCGTCAAACTTCCCGTTCAGTGCCGCATAGTCTGGGATCTCGATGTAGTGCATCGCCTCATGTGCCAAAACAGGACGGATGGGTGCGCACTCACGGCGGATCTTTGCGCTTGCAGTTGCGGTGTCCGCTTCAGCATCCAGCGGCACGTCGTAGACAGAGCCGTTGATGCGCCACGGGGTGTCCTCGTTGAACATATTCTTATGATGCTTGAAGGGGAAGAAATAGGCGATATGCTGGCTGTAAATATCTGCCGTGCTGCGGTCATATTCACCCCAGCCGGAGTTGTCGAGGATCAGCTTGCCGGGTGCCAATGCCCTGCCCTGCTCGTAGAGCCGGCGTACCTCGGGATAGTGCCCGGAGTTGTGCATCTCATTGCCGATGCAGAACACTGCCATGGAAGGATGGTTGCGGTACTTGAGAATGGTCTTCTCCCAAGCATCGTTGTTCATGGACAGATTTTTCTTGTGACCCTGCTCGTCGTAATCGTAGGCAAAGCCGATCTCCATATGGATGAGCAAGCCCAGCTCGTCTGCCGCGCGGACAAAATCCTCAGAGGGGATCGTGCTGTGGAAACGCACGAAATTGAAGCCGTACTTCTTCGCCTGACGGATGTTTTTCAGGGCAGCCTCGTAGTCGCTCTGCCCTGTCATGTTGGGATGATCGTGGGCAACAATGCCGCGGATGTAGCCACGCAGATAGATAGGCGCGTCATTGAAAAGCACCATCTTGTTCTGCACAGTACGCAGAGAGCTGTAACCGAAGCGCTCCACATCCCCACCCGCCTCGCAGGTGTAAAGCACCGGCTTATCCAGCGTCCACAGCTTCAGATTGGACGCATCCAGTGTATAACGATACCCTTCCTCACAGACTGCGCTTCCCATCAGAGGGCAAATAACCGCCAGTCCCTCGGCATCGAAGATTTTAATATCACTCGGCTCTTTGGTTACCACGAAAAGAAGCTTCGCAGAAGTATTGCTGTAAATGTACATTGTCATTTCCTCCTATACATTATAAATATAATGTAAGTGTACAAATCGCGGGCAGAACGGCAATTCCATCCACGCCCAATTTACTATAACAAACTTTATCGTAAAAGTATATACAAATTTTAGCAAATTTTATAAACTGTAAATGCATCATTTTTTGTGCAAACAGCGCCGCAAAAAACAGCACCCACTTTCGTGAGTGCTGTAATTTTTGAATTGCTCCAATTATCTCTTGGAGAACTGGGGTGCGCGACGTGCAGCCTTCAAGCCGTACTTCTTTCTTTCCTTCATTCTGGGGTCGCGGGTCATGAAACCGGCAGCCTTCAGAGCGGGACGGAACTCGGGGTTCAGCAGAACCAGAGCGCGGGAAATGCCGTGACGGATGGCGCCTGCCTGACCGGAAACACCGCCGCCGGCGACAGTGATCACGATGTCGACCTTACCGACGACGCCGGTGGTGACCAGAGGCTGATTGACGATCAGCTTCAGGGTATCCAGACCAAAGTAGTCGTTGATGACGCGACCGTTGATGGTGATCGCACCGGTGCCGTTCCCGTAAACGCGGACACGGGCAACGGAGGACTTACGACGGCCAGTGCCGTAAAAATACTTCTTCTTGCTCTCGTACATTGTTCGTTACCTCCAATTAGTCCAGAGTCCATGCTTCAGGCTTCTGTGCAGCGTGAACGTGCTCAGCGCCCTTGTACAGATGCAGACGGGTCAGAGCGTTACGGCCCAGAGTGTTCTTGGGCAGCATACCCTTGACAGCCAGCTCCATAGCGTAGTCGGAACGCTTTTCCATCATGAAGCGAGCCTTGGTCTCCTTCAGACCGCCGATCCAACCGGAAACACGGTAGTAGGTCTTCTGCTCCAGCTTCTTGCCGGTCAGGATGGCCTTGTCGGTGTTGATGACGATGACGTAATCGCCACAGTCAACGTTCGGGGTGAAATCAGCCTTGTGCTTGCCGCGCAGCAGGTTAGCGACGGTGACAGCGGTACGGCCCAGGGGCTTGCCAGCAGCATCAATGATGTACCACTTGCGCTCCAGGGTCTCTTTCTTCAAAAGAGTGGTGGACATGATACTTCCTCCAATAGGTAAAATATTTTGACATTTTTCTGTACATGTTGTACAATGTCTTCAAATCGCTTGACTTTTATACCACATCAAATTTGAAATGTCAACCGCTTTTTTAAGTATTTTTGTAAAATTATATCTAATCTTTCATTTTCTTTTATTTTCTCTCGTTTTCTCTTTAATTCTCACGTGCCATTTTTCGCAAAGAAGGAGGAAAATCCAACAATGCAAAAGATAATGGGTCTTGTGCGCCGATGTATTGAGGACTACCGCATGGTCTCCCCCGGCGAACGCATCGCCGTCGGCATTTCCGGCGGCAAGGATTCGCTGGTTTTGCTCCGGGTACTGGCGGGTCTGCGGGAATATATGGACTTTTCCCTCCACGCAGTCACCATCGATATGGGACTTGGCATGGATTTTTCCCCTATCGCCGCTTTTTGTGAGGAGTTGGATGTCTCCTACACCATCGTCCCCACCCAGATCGGACCGATCATCTTCGACCACCGCAAGGAAAAGAATCCCTGCTCCATGTGCTCCAAAATGCGCCGGGGCGCACTGAATCAGGCAATACTGGATCTGGGCATCCGTAAGATCGCGTTGGGTCACCATTATGACGACGCGGTGGAGACCTTTGTGATGTCCCTATTTTATGAGGGTCGCATCAGCTGCTTCCAGCCCGTGACCGACCTCGACCGCACGGGCGTGATCCAGATCCGTCCCATGCTCTATGTACACGAAAAGACCGCAGAGAATTTTGCCGCCCGTATGGAGCTTCCTGTCCTTCAAAACCGCTGTCCCGTGGATAAAAACACCAAGCGTGAGGAGATCAAGCAGCTGGTCTACACCCTCAGCGGGACGTATCCCGATCTGAAAGAACGCATCTTTGGTGCCATGCAGCGCCTGCCCCTTCCCGAATGGGAGCCGCAGGGTCGCTATAAACGCCCCAAGGACCAGGAATGACCGCAGATTAAAGACAGTTTTTGCCCTATTCCACCCCACAAAAACACCTTGTTTTTGTGGGGATTTTTCTTGTAAAAGAGTATTGACTTTTCTTGTTTTTGTGATATAAGGACAGTGAAATCACACCTCGTTTTGAGGAGGAACTGTCTATGGATGCCAAAGTCTTAAAGCGCAGATCCATATCCCGCATTTCCTACTATGCCCTATCCGCTCTGAACTATATTTCCATTCTTCTGCTTGCAGATGCTTTTCTCGTTGATATCCTGCAGTACGTCGGAATGGATGATAGTGCAATCGGCATTATCACCTCTGCTACCGGTTTTGTTACGTTTGCGCAGATTCTCCTGCTCTTTATCGGACATAAGATCCGCAAGCCCAAGCCGCTTATTCTTTTCGGATACGGCGGCACGGCGGTTATCTTTGTACTGACATACATCTTCGCATTGCTGCCCCTTGAATCACAGCTCAAGCAGATTTTGATCATTGCTTCTCTTCTTCTCGGAAGACTGCTCTGCAGCTTTGCCTCCCCCGTACTCGGAAGTTACATCTATACATTTGTTTCTTATCAGGAGCGTGGCACCGTCGGAGCAACAAACAACGCCGTCTCTCTCGCAACCGCCATTGTTTTTACCATTGCCATCAGCGAGATCCGTGACTACTACCGGGAATCGGGCAACGTAGAACAAGGTTTGTTCATTACCGCCGTTTTTCTTGCCGTTGTAGCGGTTTTTACAATCATATCCGTTATGACGATGCGCGGTACAACGCAGCATGCTTCCGACTCCAAGCCCGCAACCGGCATACGGGACGTCTTGCGTCACACGCTCGGCAGCAAAAGCTTCCTTTATATGCTGCTGTTTTTCATTATCTGGCAGATTGCCAGCACCATTACCATCAGTTTTCAGGGCATCTATAAACTCAATGAATTGGGCTTCAGTCTCAGCACTGTCCAAATCATCGGCACTGTCGGAAATATTACAACCATGCTGTTGGCACGACCCATGGGCAAGCTGGCAGACCGGCGCTCCCATCAGCTATGCCTGAAGCTGGGGCTGGTCGGTGTCATTCTCTCCTTCCTGATCGGTGCATTTACCGCGCCGGAAACAGCATGGCTGATCGTTGTCTACACCATTCTGTTCGGTATCGGCAGTCTTGCGCTTACTTCCTGCGCTTACAATATACTCCTTGAGTTTGTCGGTCCGACCTACTATATGTACAGCTTATCCCTTGTTGCC
>JAZNNV010000129.1:0-2161 GCA_045580465.1 Faecousia sp. | reverse complement strand
GTCGGGAATACGGGCAACGGGAGAAGTGGTGATGAACTTGGTGTGGAAGCACTTGCTCAGGGGGCCCAGTGCGGGGAAAATACACTGAACGTCAACAACGATTGCTTCGCAAGCGCCGGTGAGAACAACGTTCTCCTGGTTCAGGTAGTTACCTGCCATGGGGATGCCGTGACGCATGGTGACTTCGTTGGAAGTACAGCAAACACCGGAAACGGTGATGCCCTTTGCGCCCATGCTCTTTGCATAGGCGATCATTTCGGGATCGTTTGCAAAGTGGACGACCATTTCGGAGAGGCTGGGGTCATGGCCATGGACGACGATGTTGACGTTGTCCTTTTCCATAACGCCGATGTTTGCCTCGGTATCGATGGGACGGGGCGTGCCGAACATAACGTCGGAGAACTCAGTACCCATCATGGAGCCGCCCCAACCGTCGGAAAGACCTGCACGCAGAGCCTGACGGATCAGAGCCTCAGCCAGAGAAGAACAACCCATGTGGGTCATGTGCATGGACTGAGAAACTTCGCGGTCGATGGCGCGGGGTCTGATCTCAGCGTCATCCCACAGCTTCTGGGTATACTCGGGAGCGCGCTCGGTGAACTTCTGGTAGCCGAAGGGCTTGCCGTACTCCAGCAGGCCGATCTCAGCCATCTCGTGTGCCAGATCGTAAATGTCCTTACCCTCGGTCTCGACGCCCCATTCCTTGGCGATGCGGATCAGCTTTTCAGGATCCTTGACCTGATAGTTGCCGCCTTCCTTGGTCTGGTGCAGGGTGTGCATGATCTCACGGCCGTGGTCAGAGTGCGTTGCAGCACCGCCGGCGGTAAAGATCAGATAGTTACGTGCAACGATGCCGTGCACGTCGCAGCCGCAGATGCCTCTGGGTGCCTTGGGGGTGATGCGGCAGGGTCCCATGGAGCAGATACGGCAGCAGGTACCGGCTTCGCCGAATCCACAATGGGGAGTCTGATCCTTGACTCTCTTCTGCCAGGTGTCAGCGCCGACCTTATGCGCGGTTTCGAGCAGTGCGTCGGTGGCAGCTTCCATCTCTTCGACAGTCGTTGTGAATGCCCAATCCTTCAATCTAGTTTCCTCCTAATCTTTAAGTGACCGCTGCGCGCAAGGCGCATTGGCCCATAGTGTATCGATAGTATTGTACTATTAAAGCGCCCGATTGTCAATGCCGCATTTCGCCTGAAAACGCACAATTTTCCCATCCCCCGCCGGGGGATATTTGGGATTTTCCCGGCAATTGGCAATGCTGGAAACTTTTTTCATTTTTTCTCACATTTTTGTTATTTCTGTAGGGCGGGTGCTTGCTCCCGCCGGATATTTTGCAAAGGCAAAATATCGCGCCGCAAGGCGCAAATACCATATCGGAACAACTGCGGAATATCCGCCCATCGAGGTCGGATATCCCGACGGCGGCAGCATTTTGTTACGGAATGATTGCCCCCGGCAATCATTTAGATTTGAGATTCGCTGCGCTCTGCAACACAGCCGCCCTACGATAGGAAACGCAACGAAATTTCATGTCGTTCCCAAGCAAAAAGGAGACTGCTTTCGCAGTCTCCTTTTTCTTTTACATCAGGGAATGGATGATCAGCAAAATGACCGCCAAGCCTAGGGTGATCCCGCCGGAAATCAGCAGGAAGCCGTAGCCCTTGACCCGCTTTTCCTTGCGTTTTTCCACGTATTCGCTGTAGCGCTCATGCTTGCGGCCGCCACCGGGCACAAACATATAAGCAGTGCTCTTCAGCGCGTAGCCGATGCCGTCCAGCGCGCCCTCATTGGTTGCCCAGATCAGACCGCCGACACAAAGCAGCAGAATGCCGGAAACCGTCAGTCCGTCGCACGCCATACGCAGGATCAGCTTCCAATCGCCGGCGCTCCAGTCGACGCGGCACAGAAACCATGCCAGCATGGCAGCAACGAACAGCGCGCAGGAGCCATACCTGATCAGTCCTTTTTTGACGTGATCGCTCACAGACCCAGCTCCTTCTTGTAGCGCAGCTCCTCTTCGTCGTTGCAGTAGACGAAGTGACCGGGGGTCAGCTCACGAAGGCTGGGCTTGTTGACGCTGTAGTCATGCTCTGCCAGAGGATTATAGGTAATTCTCTGACGGGTCTTCTCCGTGTTGGGGTCGGGCAGGGGGATGGCG